>NZ_JBNHER010000148.1:0-68067 GCF_050015975.1 Dapis purpurea BLCC-M126
CATTTGCACTCACCGATGGCAAATGTCTAGCGCGTGTCTAGTTTTCAAGAAGGTGCTACATCAGAGATATTTTCATATTGGTTTTGGATACCTTGAAAACCACTATCTACCTCAATTGGAATCTTATCAGGTATATTACCAACAACTTTTTCCTGGTCGTAAAACTTTTCGTGAATGTAACCTACCTTCTCGAGCCTGAGTTAATACTAGCTACTCGCTTGTTTTCATCTACTGCTACTAAATATTTTCGAGTATGACGCTTATTTTTTCCCCAATAATTTAGTTTTTGTTTCTCTGATTCAGAAGGAGAAATAGATAAAAATTGCGACCGTAGATAATGGTACTGGTATACCTCAAGAAATTCAAGAATGCTTCGAGCCTTTCTTGACAACTAAACCTGTTGGTAAAAAAACAGGAATGAGAATATATATCAGCTATCAAATTGTGACCGAAAGACATCAAGGTAAGTTGGAGTATTTTTCAAATATGGGAAAAGGAACAGAGTTTGTGATTTTAATTCCTGTGCAATAAACTGTTAATTATAATCAACTAACTTGAGCAAAATGTTGATCTTTTCTTTTATTTTTTAGTACGATGACGACTGCCTGAAGCACCAATTTTTGAGGAACTAGATTTACGAGTAGACTTACGTTGTCGTCTTTGAAGTTTGATTTGGGGGAGTAAGCCAGATAAACCTTTGGTTTGAAAGCGTTTGTAAGCAGAACTACTCCAGTCACTGAGGGAATGACTCATTGCACCAAATTCTATACCTACTAACAAAGCAATTACTTCTTGATAATGTTGGGAAAGCGATCGCCACAAACTTGCAACAAATCCTAAAGTTATCCCTTCTAAGCCCAATAATTCATCTATAATCAAACCCAATACTACCAAAACTGACAACCAAGTTAACAAGTATAGTAGTCGTAGTGCAGTACCAATTATTGGTCCATGAGATAAAAAAGACCGATGGTTAAGACTGGTTTGGTAGGGTCGCCAAAGCCACCTAAACCAACCCCAACGTTGGAATTGTCGAGAATTGATATCCAGATCTGGGCCGAACATTAGGCCACTAAATAAAAAGCCCCCAGACACAAATAAGGTTAAGTGGGTACTACGAACCAACCCAAAGCTTAAGCCAGTGACAATGGGCAAGCTCCACAAGGTTATCCGGTCATGGGTACTACCACTAGGCATAGGAGATTTAATGTAGGCCAAAAAATATATAATTTATATTTATCAAACTTAGCAGATAAAGGAAAATTTTTTTACTTGCATATTTAATAATATGTGTTATATTAATAAAAGTTGGGCGGTTAGCTCAGCGGTAGAGCGCCTGCCTTACAAGCAGGATGCCACTGGTTCAAATCCAGTACCGCCCATATAGTCAAATCTTTTAGTCGTATTAACTAGATATTGCTGATTAAATATCAAAGCCCTGACAGATAAATGTTAAACCATTTTTGTGTCGAAGAAATTCCAAGCTTTTTAGACCAAAAAGCTCAAAAAGTTAGTATTTAGGGCAGAAAAATCAAGGGACAATTATACCTCCTATATAATTCTGCTGACTCCTGAATCCTATTTTTACCATGCATTTTTCAGCAAATCTTAACTAGTGTTTAGTGATTAAATATAAAAACTTCTAGTATTTTTCATAGAAAAAAGTGCAAGCTTTTTATTTGCTAAACGTGAAAATGTGAGAATTTTTGGCAGACAAGGGCAAAAAAAATTCAGAGACAATTCTTCCTACCACATCCTCTCTAATTCTACTGAATCCTGACCCCTAAATCCTAGTCCCTTGTTCATTATATTATTCATCTGTTGTTTTTTCTTGAACTCCTTGAATAATTCTAGATAACTCACTTTTCTCATTAACTGTAATTCTAGTTGGAGAACCACTAATAATTCCTTCATAGCTACGGAAGGAGTCTTTTATCTTAGGACCTTGGGCTGTAACTGTATATTCTCTAATTCCTTTATCATGCCATGAACCACGCATTTTAAAGACGTTAATAGCCCGGGACATTTCCCCACGAATTTCGACATATTGTAGCATGAGAATAGTATCAGTAATAGTAGAAATATGGGAATCTGTAATAGAATTAGACCCCATAAATTGATCGGTAGTGTTAGTAAAAAAGCCTGTTATTTCTTCTTGCTTGGCGAAACCAGTTACCCCAATAACAAATTGTCTAAAAGCATTATTACTTACTCCTCTTGCCAAAGCAGATAAAGAGTCAATAGCTATTCTAGATGGTTTGAAATCGGCAATTTCTGATTTAATAATTTGTAGGTGGTCTTCTAAACCAGCTGATTCTGGGTAGCTACAGAGAATTCTTAATAGTCCTTTTTTTTCTAGATCTTCAAAATCTATACCCCAAGAAGAGGCATTACGGAATAATTGAGCCCGGGATTCTTCATAAGCAAAAAGCAACGCAGGTTCATTATTCATACAACCATTTTCTAAAAATTTACTTACTAAAAGAGTTTTTCCTGTACCTGTAGCCCCAGTTGCTAATATAATTGAATCTTTAAAGAAACCGCCACCACACATTTGATCGAGAATTTCATCCCCAGAAGAAACCCTAACATTAGAAGAACGTTGAGTTAATCGCATCGCTCCCAGCGGGAATATATTTACACCATCATTAGTAATAGTAAATGGATATTCACCCTTCATGTGGGTTGTACCCCTAAGTTTAAGAATTTCTATTGTCCGACGTCTACGTTCACCTTCAAGAGCATTACGCACAATAACAACATTATCAGATACAAATTCTTCTACTCCAAATCTGGCTACAGGGCCATATTCTTCTACTCTTTCTGTGGTCATAATAGTTGTTGCCCCAACTTGTTTCAGTCGTGCAACTAAACGAAATATTTCTCTTCTCACTACTGAAGCAGCATCATATTGTTGAAATACAGCAGTTACTGAATCAATAGAAACTCTTCTAGCTTTGTACTTACGAATCGCATATTGAATTCTTTCTATTAAAGCAGATAAGTCAAAATTACCTACTATGTCCTGTCCCTCTGGATCAGGAGAAGCGTCTAATATAAATAATTTCCCATCATCAACTAATTGCTGTAAATTCCAACCAAAACTATGGGCATTTTTAATAATATCCTGGGGAGATTCTTCAAAAGTTACAAATACTCCTGGCTCATCAAAATAAGTAATTCCATTATAAAGAAATTGAATAGCAAACAATGTTTTACCAGTTCCAGATGTACCACTCACTAGTGTTGTTCTGCCAACTGGCATCCCTCCATGACTGATGTCGTCAAAACCCTCAATCATGGTTTTAATTTTCTCAACTCCTACTGTTGCTATTCTGTCCTTTTTAATAGACTCACTATTTTCATTCATATCTTTAAAATCTTTAATATTAGAAAAATTTGGCTAGGGGTAAAAACAGAAGCTGAAATCTTACCTCAATATAATCAAACATACTTTTTTTCCAATTTTAAACCTCATCCTCGAAAGACGGGGTTTTTGTGGTAGATAGTCAAGCTTATGTTATTATAAAATCAGTAGCTAAAGTTCCCATTGGGTAAATTTGGGTAAGTTCAGCAGAACGGCTTCCTGATATATACCCTGAACATTTATATCACACAATACTAAAGTTAAAAGGCTAAATAATTTATAGATAAAGGCTTTTAGAGTTAATCAGCAAGCCCTATTTATACCAAATTCAAACAAAGATATTTACAGTAAAGTTTGGAAAAAAATCTTAAGAGATTTACTTGCAAGGTAGGCGCTATAAATTAAATTATGCTGTTTGCTAAAAAAAATCTTATACTTTAAAATATTATTTTTTCTTAAATTTTTGCTATATTTGACTATCATAAAAAGTAAATATTATGAATTATTATATCCTGAATTATGACTGCTGACTCCTACCAAAAAAGCTAGCTAACATAGCAACATTTTATGGAATTAGCATCATAACAGTTTGATAAATGTTTGGTACAAATAAAGCAGCGTCATAATAACTGCTGATTTTTTGTATAAAGTTATTGTCTGAATTGAGGTAAAAAATCCATCATTTTCCTTCCTTCTTTCTTACCTTCTTCCTTCTTATTTCTTCCTTATCTACATTATTTTTTCAAAAAACTATTATAGATCATATTCGTCTTCGTTGAGTTCTTCATAAAGTAGATCCAATCCAATTAATACCTTCTCTCGGTCTGAAAGATCACCAATGATTTTTCTTACAGGTGGAGGTAATATTTTTGACAAAGTTGGTGTAGCCAAGATTTTGTCTTCTTCTGCTAGCTGAGGATTTTTCAGTACATCTATTACTTTTAATGCATAAACCCCCTGAAATTCTTGTTCAAGAATTTCTTTGAGTGTTTTTAATGCCCGCACAGAATTAGGAGTATTTCCAGCAACGTATAACTTCAAAACATAGGTTTTCTTCAGAGGACTCATAGTTATTCTCAAGTAGTTTTTTTCAGCTTGTTTGAATAGTGTTTACTTGATTAGGTAATAGTTTTAATGATGTTTTAATCTTACTTCCAATAGAGTTTTATTTTAATTAAGGGATTAATTTTCTCATTAAATATATTGACAGATCAAAGTATTAAGTCTTCTTAATAAGAAATAATTAATATTTTAGGTACTAATATTACAATTTATATTACAAATAAAAATAAGGGTTATCTGTCGATCTTTTTAAATACTTTAGAAGTTCTTAATATAACAAATATTTACATTAACATTGCTTTATCAGAATATTTGGTTAGTTAATTTTTATTTTATAATTCAGGTATCAAGATTCTCTAGGAATAGAACGTCGGTACATTTCACACAGGTGTGCTATTGTATCTATAAGAGTTAATCGATAATCCAGCAACATTTCCTCACTACGTCCTTCTAACTTTAGTTGTTTAGCAAATTCATCCATTAAATCCATATGGATTTCTACAATTTGTGTCACAGGAATATCTGAGAAAAAACATAAGTTAACAAACTCATCTATTTTATTATTCAGGGAATTATCCTGAGAAAAATATTTGAGAACAATGTGACGATATTCTAACTTGAGTTGGTCTACAAACTTGCGGCGCTCCCCTGGAGCCATATTTCTAATAAAATTTGTGGGATTCCTTTTGTAGTACACACCTAGGTATCCTAATCTTTCCCTTAATTTTGTATATAGTCTGTGTTGCTGTTGATGAAGTATATTTTTAGTATTCTCATCAGTACCTTGAGTAGATTTCTGAGATTCATATGTTGAGGAACTAGCAGCAGAAAGTGTCAGAAATTTTTGAATTGCCTGCTCAATATAAATATCTATTTGGCTCAGTTGATTGATTAATAATGGAACTTCTGCTTGATGGTAAATAAAATTTTGATAGTTTTTCTGGGAATTATATTTAGTTAAATTATCATTAACTAACTCTTGAGTTTCCAGAGAATTTTCTGACTCAGATTGTTTGATAATTACAGCAGGTAATAAAATAGATTTATTGTGTAGCTGATGTATCAAAGAAGTTAGTTCAGAATACTCTTGGAAGAGGAGACAATCTATGTTAGTATTCTCCTCAATAAGCTGGACAAATTCTCGGCGAGAATTAGTCAGTGCCACAAGATAGCGCTCTCTACTCAGTAACTTGGTTACTGAAGTAGCAAATTTATCATCATGCAAATATATACAGATAGATAGTTGAGTAGACAAAATGTTAGATACAGTAGCTAAGTCTGGGTTAGGTTGAAAATCTGTAATCTGAGAAATCTCCATTACAAAATAATTTTATTACATTTAAGAATTCAACAAATAATGTAATAAATATTAACATAGACAACCTCTATAGTTTTAGTAAGGAGGATAGCATGAAGAATGTAGCTATATATGGATATAGATTCAGCAAAATTATTTTGAATTTTCTCAGAAGACCTCCAGCATAGCATCAGCCTACAGGAGGACTATTAATCCTAATATCTGTATACTGCCATAAATATTCAATTCTGTCATCATTAGGATCAATGTCAAAATTTTAGCTAACTATGAGCTTAACGGGATTTTCCTACTAGATGTTGAAGTAGTTATTGTTCATCATCTGTGGACAGATGTAGGGATAAGGGTTTCCGTTCTGAATGGCCTAAATTATAGTCTGGTTAGTCAATATACCCTTAATGAATATATTTCAGCTTATATACCCGAACTGTCATGTTAATGCCCTACAAGACTTTAAAAAAATTTATATCTTCTATACCAGTATGCTTACAAACAGAAAATTTGCAGGTAGTATGGTCAATTTTCTCTATAGAAAAATGTAACGAGTTAGTAGTAGTAAATCATCAATACCAACCATTAGGATTAATTTACTGGCATAGTTTAATTCCTTATATAAATAAGGTTTCTATTTCTTCAGAGAAACCAGAACTTCAAACTCCTATTGGAAATTGGCAGGAAACTGTATCTGAAGTAAGTTCTTTGACACTGGGTAGTCTGAGAATTTTACCAGCAGATTTAACTGTTGAAAATTTATGGCCATATCTCCAGCCAAAATCTGAAAAGCAGATTAATCAAAAATCTTCTAGTTTACCTATTGCTGTAGTAGATCGAGAGGGTAAATTTTTAGGATTGCTAGATAGTTTGCGTCTATTAGAATTTATTTCTACAACTGAAGACCTCAAGCTAAATATCTCTGAACCAGAAAATTCCCCAGAAACGCAGCAAACAGTGATAAAAGATTTGGTTAATCAAGGAAAAGTAGAGACCTCTTCCTATCTCTGTTCATTAATAAAGCTTTTAGAAAAATTGCCTCTACCTCTAATGTTACAGAGTAATGACGGCAAAGTAATAAATCAGAATCTGGCATGGCGTTCTCAGATCGAAAAAGAATCGGAATTAATAGAAATTGTAGATGCAGTTGTAGGTTTATCTGCTAAAAATATTAAACAACAGCCGACAGAAGTAAAAATACCAGACTCTTTAGGTGTGCTGAGAGATAGTGTTGAATTTTCATGTCCAGGGACAACTAATGAAAAAATTTTCCCTACTGCACTTTTACAAAAACAAGCCAAAATACCAAAGTCACATTCTGCTTCTAGTTGGTGTTATAATACTCAGCCAGATACCTACGTTTGTACTTGTCCTCAAAAAAATGGTCAAGAGCGAGTATGGCAGTTTAGTAGTCAGCAATTTTTTGACCTAACATTAGTTTTAGCTCAGGATGTCACAGAACAACACCTAGTGGCAAAGGAATTACAAGCTAAAAATGCCGATCTGATTCAGCTTAATCGACTTAAGGATGAATTCTTAGCTTGTATTAGCCATGAATTGAAAACACCGTTAACTGCTGTACTGGGTTTATCTAGTTTATTGAAAGAGCAGACTCTGGGGACTCTCAATGAACGTCAAACCCGTTATGCTCAACTTATTCATCAAAGTGGTCGTCATTTGATGGCTGTAGTTAATGATATTCTAGATTTAACTCGCATGGAAACTGGTCAAATGGAGTTGACTCCAGAATCAGTTGAGATTCGGAATGTTTGCGATCGCGCTTTTCAGGAAGCTTTACAACTTCAGCACAAGCATCCTCAAGGTCAATCTTCTGCTCTATTTCCTGATTCTCTGCGAACCAAATATACCCTGGAAATAGAGACTGGTTTAAATATTTTAATTGCAGACGAATTGCGTTTGCGCCAGATGTTGGTAAATTTATTATCCAATGCTTTGAAGTTTACTCCAGCAGATGGCAAGATGGGATTGAAAGTAGCTAGATGGGAAAAGTGGATAACGTTTACTGTTTGGGATTTTGGAATTGGTATACCACCAGACAAGCAACATTTAATTTTTCAGAAGTTTCAACAATTAGAAAATACTCTCAGTCGTCAGTTTGAAGGAACTGGTTTAGGTTTAGTATTAACTCAACGTTTAGCTCGTTTACATGGTGGCGATGTTACTTTCATTTCCCAGGAAGGTAAAGGAAGTGAGTTTACCTTAATTTTACCACCTACTCCACCTCCAAAAGATTTAGGAAATGAGGAATGGGAAACAAATGATTATCTCAAACAGCAAGGATTAATTCCTACTCAAGAAAATGAAGTCCGTACCAAAAAAGATAGTAAATTACCTGTTCAGAATTACCAATTATCTGTCACCAATTATTCATCTCGTTTAGTTCTAATTGTTGAAGCAGTTCCACGATTTATTGAAGATTTAACAAATAAATTAACAGGTTTAGGTTATCGAGTTGTTATTGCACGTTCTGGCACAGAAGCAGTCGAAAAGGCACGAAAGTTACAACCAAAATTAATATTTCTCAATCCATTATTGCCACTTTTATCAGGTTGGGATGTCTTAACTCTGCTAAAAACGGATACTGATACTTGTCAGATTCCTGTAGTAATAACTTCCACTAGAGGAGAGAAAGAACGAGGGATAATTAATGGAGCGAATAAATTTTTAACTTTACCTGTAGAAAAATCGGCATTAGAAAAAATGTTGACAGAATTTACTGATTCACTATCACAAAAACACCATTATCAAAAATTAGTAATTCTCCGTTTAATTCCTGGTAAGTATGACTTTCAGCAGCATACTACAGAAGACTCGATCTATGAGGATAAGTTTCTTTCACTTCCTATTGAATACAGAATGATAGAAGCAGATGATTTAGCTCAAGCTAATTTACTTGCTAAGATTTGGCAGCCTAATGTAATTCTGATAGAAAGAGTAACTAATTCAGTCATTCCAGTTGAATTTATTAAAAAGTTAAGTCAATATTCCACCTTGGCTTCTATTCCTTTAGTAACTCTGGATTCAGGAACTACTCAAGCTGCTAATCAAGTAAAACAATTGTCTGTATTTCCTTGTTTGGCTTTTGAGAAAAATGACAATAATCTAACAGAAACAAAACTTGATTATGAGTGTTTAACTTCGGCGTTGTGGCAAGTAATTTCTATTGCTGCGGGTATGAGTTGGCTACCAACTATATTAGTTATGGATGTGGCAAATATTAAAGATTTTACAGTACCTTTAACAAATGTTTTGTCTGAGGAAGCTACAGTCAATTCTTCAGATTTTCCTGAAGAAAAAATAGAGCTAGATTTTCCAGACAAAACTTTTAATTCTTCGATTTTTCCTGCTTTTATTCCTAATTTAGAAGTTGGTAATCAAAATTTGACAGATTGTGAACAAATAAAATTACCGATTGACAGTACACAGGTATTAGTTCAATATATTCAAACTTCTGGATTTAAAGGTTTAATTGCTAAATCTTGGGTTGAAGTTTTACAGCAGTTGGAAAATCAGAGTGTAGATTTATTATTAATTTGTTTGCGGGGAAATTTACCGCCTGGTTTGGATAAAGCATTATCTGATTTAGAGGAAATAGTTACAAAACCTTCTATATTAGTTTTGGAAAATTCTGATTATCAATTACCAAAAAATCTGACGGCGGAAAATCTAAATTTAGTCTTGAACAAGGTAGCTACAAAAATTTTGCCTTCCGATTTATCAATAGTCGATTTATTCGAGGAAATTAAGGGTCATTTGATTTTTGAGGGAGTAAGGAGTAGGGAGTAGGGAGTAGGGAGTAGGGAGTCAGAAGTAATCCTTGACAGAATTTGAGCATTGATAAATGTTGGTGGTCTATTTGCTATTCATATATCTAGGATTTAATAACTAAGACCTTGCAGTTAGATAAATTTTCCACTCCACAGAAAGTTCCTGATTCTGGCCGACTCTAAAATCTCATAACTTGATGAAAATTTTCTATTTCCCATAGGTCTAGAGTCAGAGTCGTTTCATTTGCTGAAGCTCCCGGAGGTAGATGATGAAACCCACATTCCGCACGTCAAGTTGTAACATTAAAAGTAGTATTTAAAAAACTATAGGTTGGTAGGTATTTATACTATATAGCTCCTGCATTTGACCTTTCTGAAGAGTCAGACGAGGGGAAAAATATTAAGCATAAATACTCAATTACTTACTCCTCTTGACCACTATAATTATCTCCTGTCTCCCCCTCCTGGGAGGGGTTAGGGGTGGGTTGTCTCCTGTCTCCTATTTTTGGCACTACATTTTATCGTACTAAATGTAATATGAAAATTTTCTCTTCTCCATAAGTAAACAGCAAAAATCGTCTGAAGTTATTGTCAGTTAAGTGAAGAATGCAAATAAATATTCTTTTGTAATGATTTACTGCCTATAGAAACAAACTATATAAAAATTTGTCTGCTAGGTTGTCTTGCAGGGTCTGATGAAAATTCAGTATTTATAAATTCCACAGGATTATAAGTATTAATCCATAAGTGAGCGCCACATTTTGCGGGTTTGTAAGGTTCATAGACGATTTGACAAGGACCTGGAATATATAACTCATAACCATAATCGTTGCGTTTGCCGTCCTTAACAGAAACGACTGGTTCCAATTTCTCTGGAGGCTTACCCTTATTACCTTTAATTTTGCTTTGATTAACATGAATCATTTTAGGTTCGCTGGGTTTTTCCTTGTGCCAGATACCTTTCGGACCGCGCCGAGCCGGAATTATTACAGGCATTCCACTTTCAGAAACTGGTATTTCCCAGAATCTACCATTTTTCTCAGCATCTTTGACTCTTCCTTGAGCTAGTAAAACTAATAAACGTTGACGAGAGATACCTAATAAAAAAGATGCTTCTCTAGTACCCATGATTTTTTCCTCAACTGTTGGACAATAGTAAATTTTTAATATAAAGGTAACTTTCTCTCTCATTACCTAAGAACAAATGTAAATGAGATTATTGATTTTGTTTTCCTCTAAAATTTCAGACAAAAGACATTTGATATCATGTCCGGTAGCATCGGTATTGTATAGAGAAGTTAAGGAAGAAGGAAGAAGGAAGAAGAAAAGGAAAAGCCTTACATAAGGTAAATATTTCCCCAACTTTTACACAAACGATACCAGCGGACATGATATGAGAAATGAGAAATTTTTCACCACAGGTAAGCGCCTCATTCTCAGCGACTCGCAAATTTCAGAACTCAGAGGAATTTTACTCAATATTCCTCTCAATATTCTTTTCCCCCAGTCACTTTTCTTGGTTCGTTTTTTCCTTGGTGTGTAGCGCCGACAAAAACCTTTGTAGGAGTTCTGTATAAGACAACTGAAATGACTCCTTTTTCCTCCCTTAATTCTGACTCCTGACTCCTGACTCCTTCATAAAGAGACTTTTCGGAACTTTACCTAATTGATAAGCACCACGAGTGTCTAAATATTTATATTGCCCTGGTTGTAATCCGACATGAATAAACTTTTGTGGGTAGCCAATTAGTATAATATTACCAGAAGGGTCTTTTGGCACAATTTTTTCTAGATATTCTCTGGCATTTGTAGCGCGTCGAAAAAATTCGACTCGTTGCCTAGTATAAAAAACTAAACTAGGTTTTTCAAAGCTAATCATAATTATTTCTTCTCCTGGTTGTCTAACTTCAAGAATAGTTTGAGCTAATTGCCGTAAGGGTAATTGACGTTCTTGATCTACTAAAAACATCATTGGATTAATAGTAAAAATTAAACAAGCTACTAATCCAATAAAATTAGCACTCCAAATCCAAGAATTTTGTTTTTTTCTCCAAAGAAATCCAATGAATATTGCCGTGCTTATCAAGATTAATCCACCACGAATTAATAAACCTGAATTTCTAATTATTTCTGGAAAATATGGCATAGCTGGGTCTCTATCTAGCCAGTTAAAACTGTAGATAATTCCTAGAGCTAAAATTAGCAAAAAAATTATATTGGCAATAACTGAGAAAGATAAAAATCGACCTTTTGATTTAGAAGTATTTCTGACCGATCTGGGAACAAGTTTAACAGAATCATTTGTAGGGTTGACAAATGATTGTAAATTTTCAGATTTATTAGTCTGACTAGACAGAGAGTCTACATTAATAATAATATCACTCCAAAATAATCCTACTAATATTGCTGCAGCGGGCATTAATGGTAAAACATAACTAGGTAATTTAGTAGCGGAGATAGAGAAGAAAATAAAGATACAAATAAACCAGAAAAAAGCAAATAAACCTAACTGTTGAGTTCTAGGTTTACTACGCCAATAAAGGGGTTGCCAAAATTTAGTTTTAGCGATCGCTACTGGTAGATAAATAGACCAAGGGGCAAAACCAATTAGTACGACTAAAAAGTAAAAATACCAGGGGGCTTGATGGTGATTAACAACACTGGTAAAACGTTCAAAATTGTGATAACCAAAAAAACTATCAATATATTCTTTTCCATTGACTAAAGTAACGATAAAATACCAAGGGAATGTAATAGTAAAAAAAATTAAAATGCCACGCCAAATATTTATTTCTTGCCAGATTTGAAAAAATCTACCTACATATAATAAAAAGGAACCAATAATCATTCCCGGTAAAACAATGCCAATCGGACCTTTTGCGAGAACTGCTAAAGATATTAGTATATAAAAAGCTAAATACCACTTGTTAAATTTAGCAGGTTTAGTAATTTTTGATGCTTGATTTTTATTGGGCGCAGATAAAACCTTTTGTCTAAGAATTTTGCTATTTTTTTGGTTAGGAATGTGAGTATTTTGTGTTTGTGAAGCATATCCCATAAAAAAAGCTAATAGTGCCGAACACATACAGCCTGTTAATAACATATCAGAAACCCCTATACGTCCCCAAGCAATAGTTTCTGGATTTAAAGCTATCATCGCAGCGCCAATCCATGCTATTAATAATCTCACCGTTAAAGACTTATTTTTAAAGGTATATATCTGATAATTCAGGTGATAATAACCATATCTGTAGAGGACGTAAAAACCAAAACACATTAAGGCAGTTGCAGATATTGCTGAAGGGAGACGTACAGACCATTCATTAACACCAAAAAGATGATAAGCGATCGCCATTAACCAATAAATTAAAGGTGGCTTATCAAAGCGAGTTTCTCCATTAAAATAAGGTGTAATCCAATCTCCAGTTTCTACCATTTGACGAGCAGCTTCGGCAAAAAGTGGTTCTGTTTCATCAATTAAACCAATATTACCAAGGTTACAAAAGAAAGCGAGCCAAGCAAGTAAGGAAAGCCATAAAATAGAAAGTCCTAATATTAAAAGATGACTTTTTGTTTGAATTTTCAACCAATTGATAATTTCTAACTGTTGTATTAGTTTCATTCAGATAAGTTATCCCCGTAAGTTTTAAAGTTTAAACCCTAATTTAGATGGAAATTAGCAGAGTGGCCATTGATATTTTTTTCATAGCCTTAAAATTAACTGCCATTCTAATGTTTCTTTATTCCAAATAGGAAAGCTTGTTTCTCCAACAACATAAGGCCCCCAATATAAACGAGAGCCATCTTGAGCAAAGACAACTAAAATATCTCCTGGTTTTAAGGTTAATTTTGCTTCTGGTAAAGAGAGTATTAACCCTCTACCACTACCTTCTCCTGGAGCAAAATCCCAGTGAGCAGATTTTTGGTAAGATTGTTCTGAGGATTTGGCTAGTAATGCTATGCGAACTGGACGATATGTACAGTTACTAACTCGAATAGCTCCTCTATTGGTTTTGACTATAGATGATTCAGAAGTAATTATGGGAAGATTACATTCTTGGGTTTGTTTTGTTGAAGATTTTGGTAGGGGTGTCGGAGTAGGAATGTTTGATAAAGGAGGTTTAAAATTTGGTGAATATTTTGATATTTGTAATGTTTCAGAATCATTTTTTGTCCAGGATATTGTTAACTGAAACCTGCCAATGATTAGTCCTAATAAAAAGAATATTAAAGCAATAATAACTTTTGAGTAAGGTAGAAATTTCATTATTTTGTTTAACATGAAATATTACAGCTTGCTATTGTCAAAGTCAAAAGTCAGAAATCAGAAGTCAGAAGTTAAATGATTGCTGTGACTATATTTGATAATTTGAAAATGTCCTAACAAGAATAGCGACTGCCATATTCTGCCATGTTAAACTACATAATGTGTCACTACGCGGAAGTTAAAAGCGAGTGCGTAATTCTGAGGTCTCCTACGGGGCGCCTACTGTGCGGAAGTAATTCCGCACACAGCCCCTCCAGAATTTAAGACGCACTCACGAAAGTCAAAAGAATTGCTAAGGCTTTTAGGATTGTGTAACTAATGGGTTATTTCCAGTAGGCTGCACTAAAGTATTTCTAATTTAAAAATTATAGAAATTAAAAATATATTTATCATTAATTTTATCTATGCAAAGTACCCGTCTTAATAGATTGCTGAATGTTATTTTTGAGAGGTTTAAACAATGGTTACTTAATCCTTGGCGTCGAATTTCTCTATTAATTATTAGTTTATTGTTTGGTAATTTTGCAGCAACTGCCGTTTCGACTATCGCTGGTCAAGAAGGTTATTTAGATGTTTTATATGCTTTAATTTGTTTGTTAATTACTGAAATATTAAATTGGTTGGTTTATGGCAGTAGAGGAAAAATTGCACGTTCTTTGGGAATAGATATTTTGAATAGTTTTAAAATTGGTTTCACTTATGGTCTATTTTTGGAAGCTTTCAAATTAGGTTCTTAAAATCGGAAGTAGGGGGTAGGGCGAAATAATTGATTATTTCTGCTGAGGAAAGAACATCAATCAAAAATCTTATTAGTATCTATAATTTTTATACAATTTTTTTATCTATTCAGTTATTGGTTATCAGTGCCTCAGTAACTTGAGAAACTTTATAGCATCTATAATTTTTATGCAATTTTCTAACTTATCTCTAGGACAAACTTTACAGATTTTGCAGCAAGGTAATTCTCTAGGAAAAAAAGAATTAGAAATCTTAGCAAATCAGGAATTAATAGAGCAAAAACGTGCCGATGTTTTTAACATTACTTCTGCAAATGTGAGAGAAGTAATTATGGAGCGAGCGCTTCTTTTTCAGTCTGTAATTACTGACTATGATAAATTTCCTCTCAGAGATAAGCATACTTTAGAAACTTTATGGAAATTATGGTTGCCTTTAGGAATAAAATTAGCTAATAAACGTCAAAATTTAGGTTGTCCATTAGTTCAAGGAATTTTAGGCGCACAAGGAACTGGTAAAACTACTCTGGCAAAAATTTTAGTCTTAATTTTAGACAAGCTTGGCTACAAAACTATTAGTATTTCTATTGATGATATTTATAAAACTTACACCGAACGTCAACTTTTACAAGAGCAAGATTCTAGATTAATTTGGCGCGGACCTCCAGGCACTCATGATGTTAGTTTAGGAATAGAAATTTTAGATAAGTTACGTCAATCTGAAAATCAAAGTTCTGATAATTTAATTGCCATTCCTAGATTTAATAAGTCTCTTTTTCATGGTGCTGGAGATAGAATTGAACCAGAAATGGTAAGTAAAATTGATATTGTTTTATTTGAAGGTTGGTTTGTTGGAGTTCGACCAATTCTAGAGGAAAATTTTGATTTTGCACCACCACCAATTATTACAGAAGTAGATAAAAAATTTTCCCGTGATATGAATAAAAAATTAACAGAATATTCACCTCTGTGGAATAGGTTAGATAGTTTAATTGTTTTGTATCCGACTGATTATCGTTTTTCTAAACAATGGCGAAAAAAAGCAGAACAACAAATGATTGCTTCGGGAAAGTCAGGCATGAGTGATGATGAAATTGAAAAGTTTGTGGATTATTTTTGGAAAGCATTGCATCCAGAATTGTTTATTAAACCACTGATACAAAATCCTGAATTGGTAGATTTAGTGATAGAAATTAATTCCGATCATTCCCTGGGGAATATTTATCATCCAAACTATTAAATGGGAATTCATTTCAGTTACCAGTTATCAGTACCTCCGACCAAAGTATCTGGCTTGAAATACTGAGTTGAATATTTTTCTTGGTCGATTGGATATGGCGTTAACGAAGTGGCTCTGAAAGAGCGGGAAACCTCGCCATATCATCCTAACGGACTGCTCCGCATTCATGTCGGCGACAGCCGTTAACGAAATTTTGCGTTAGCTAAACGATCGCTTTTTCATCCTCTTAAAAGGGGAGGCTTTTGACCTCCTAGTTTTGGTAAATATGTTCCTTTTTTTACTTAAGTAATCAAACCAACAAAAAGACATTAATCAATAAATATTTTAATACAATAGTTTCAATTTTGTTGTGTAATACCAATCACTAAAAGTAATTATACGCTTCAGCTAGACTTCAAAAGTTAAATATTAACCAAGATTTAAAGTCTTTTTTTAACAATTATTAATCAGTTAGTATTGATTGTTCATACTTTTACTTCTCCCCTACACTTTCAACCCAATTAGATATAGTATTATTTTTGAGAAATGGTATAATTTCTACCCTATTTATGCTATGTTTTAGATGAATTGATAGCTAAATTTTTATGATTAAGTAAGGATAAACATGGGGAAGAAAAAATTAATAATTTGGCTGGCAACTATATGTTTAACAGTGATAGCAGTTATAGTTACTGCTAATTTTAACAGACAAAATCAAGAAAATATAACGATCGCGATCGCTGCTCCCTTAAGTAATGCCGGAGAAGTAACAGAAAAATTAGGCAAATCAATGGTTAGAGCGGCACAACTCTACATCAATAAGGTAAATAAAGCTGGCGGAGTTCAAGGCAAGCAGTTGCAACTTGAAATTTATGACGACCAAGGGAAAATAGATGTAGCTGAGAAAGTAGCTAGAGAGATTGTCCAATCTCCAGCAGTTGCCGTTATTGGTCACAATTATAGTAAGACATCTCTGGCAGCGGGAAAAATTTATCAAGCCGCTGGCATTCCAGCAATCAGTGGTTCAGCAACTGCCGATGCAGTAACCGCCGACAATGAGTGGTACTTCCGCACAATTTTTAACGACAGCTTTCAAGGCAAATTTATCGCTACTTACTTAAGAAAAATTCTAGGATATTCAAAAATTAGTATTATCCGGGGCTACGATGTTTATGGTTTAAACTTAGGTAAAAATATTGAAACAACTTTTCAGGAATTAGGAGGAGAGATAGTAGCTCAGTGGCAACTACCAAAAAACCAGAACCAAGCTACAGATAGGGTAATTATTGAGGAATTGCTGGAACTCAAAGAGTCCGACCAATTTCCACAAGCAATTGCCTTAGCTATTAGTCGCGACCAAGTGGCAAACTTACTGCGCGAAATCAAAAATCGCAATCTGAATTTATCCCTATTTGGTGGTGACGGTATAGGCTATTTAGGTATTGCTCAATCCTTTATTGACTTTCCTGAAGAAAAAGAAAGTCCTGGTTTCTTTACCAACGGCCTTTACACCGTAGTACCAATTATTTATGACGTGGCTAATGATCAAACTCAACAATTTAAGAAAACATTTGAAGAGGTTTACAAAACTTCCCCTGGCTGGGCTGCTGCTTCTTACTATGATGCTACCATTGCAGTTGTCGAAGCTATTCATCGCACTCTGTTAACGGAAAAAGATTTAGCAAAATCAGCGTTTACTGGTAAAGATATTAAAAACGATCGTTATAGAGTTAGAGAAGGTTTGCTTCAGATCGACAGCCCCGATACTGCTATTGAGACAGGAGCAAGAATATTTTACTTTGATAGGAATAATATTGTTACCGTTCCTCCTAGTATTGGTCTCTTTGACCGTCGTCAGATTGTATCAGCTTTTACCCAACTACAAATAATTCCTAATATCAAGACAATTTTAAATTCAGAGGCAAAAATTGCTAGTGGAAATATTTTACAAGTGGGGCAGCAATACTGGAACAAAACCGACATTGTTTATGTAGGTCTTGACATCAATGAAGTTAACTATCTAGATGAGAAAACTTCAACCTATGTTGTCGATTTTTATTTGTGGTTTAGATATCAGGGTAATCTAAATCCCGATCAAATTGAGTTTAGCAACTATGGGATAGAACGTTTAGACTCTGGAGAAAAGTTAACTCTCGAAGAACCAATAAAAAGCGGGGAAGAAAATGGAGTTAAGTATAAAATATATAGGATTAAAGCTGATTTTCAGGAAAAGTTTGATTTTCAAAATTATCCATTTGATAAACAGCGTTTAAGTGTAAGGTTTCGACATACAGAGGTAACAAGAGATCGGTTGATTTATGCTATTGACTTAATTGGTATGCAAAATATTACTGGAAAGGAATTATTTAACCAGTGGAAACAAAAAGTTTTTAAAGAAATTACCTCTTGGACACCTACAAAAATCACTTTTTTCCAAAATACTTTAGTCAATAATTCTACACTAGGCTATCGGAAATTGATCGACACTAAGTCAAATTTAGAATACTCCCAGTTCAATGCTGTCATTGATATCAAAAGGGAAATAGTCAGTTTCAGTATCAAAAATTTACTGCCTCTGTGGTTTTTTGTTCTTGTAGCATATCAGTTATTGTTTTTACCTTTCGATAAACTATCTGCCGAATTATTTAGTGGTATATTACTAGCTATTGTATTTTACCATCTGAGTTTATTAGAAGCTTTGCCTGATGGAATTGGTTATGTTGTTGCCCTTGATTATGCTTTTTATTTAGTCTATTTTTTATGTGGGTTAGAATTAGCGTTAGTAACAGCAGGGTCCAGTAGCAGATTTAAAAATAATAAAGCACAGCTTAGACAATTAATTGTATCAGCGAGGGTGCTATTTCCAGTTATTCTATTGATTGGATCTATATGGCTTTGTTTAGTGTATTTATAGTGTCACCTGTAGGAAAAGTCTGGTGATTTCAGTTATCAGTTATTAATAAGTCCGACTAAAGCATCAAGATTGAAATATGTATGGCGAATATTTTTTTCATCTCCTTAAAAGGGGGAGACTTTAGACTTAACATGATATTAGTGGATTAGTACCATTCGCCCAAAGTAATTGTTACAAAAATTATCATATTTTTGTATTGAATTTGTATTAAAATTTCTCTGTTATTACTAATTTAAAAATTAATGAAAACCATATATTTACCAAGACCAAGAGAGGCCGAAGGCACTTATTTGAGAATAGTCTCAATAAATGATGTTTACGACATCAAAAACTATCCTTATGTTGAAACAGTTATTAAATCTCTAAAACAGACAGCAGAAGATGCAGTAGTAATAGCTGCCCTTAGCGGAGATTTTCTTTCTCCCTGTTTATTAACTTCCTTGGATGGTGGTAAGTCAATGTTAGATGTCCTAAATGTGGTGGATATTGATTACCTTTGCTTTGGCAACCATGAATTTGATGTGAATCTAGATGTTTTACAAGAACGTTTCCAGACCTACCAAGGTAAGTGTCTAAATAGCAATATTTCCAACTTACCTATTGTCGGTCCAGAAAGAAATCCTCTGCCAAAATATGATGTTATACAAGTAGGAAGCCATAAAGTTGCATTAGCTGGATTTTGCACTGATAATACCGATATTTTCAGACCTGGAACAAACTTAACCATTCAACCTATTTTTGAAGCCTTAAAATCTACTTGGTCTGAATGTGCAGACGAAGCAACAATACTTATTCCTCTAACTCACCAAACCATTGCAGAAGACAGGGAACTAGCGACACAGATTGACCAAAATGACGAACTAAAAGGCAAAATACCAGTAATTATTGGTGGTCACGAACACGAAATCTACATTGAAGAAATTGCTCAAAGTTTTATTGTCAAAGCTGGTTCTGATGCTAAGAATGTTTTAGTTACAGATATCTGGTGGTCTACAGACGAGCAAGTTCATTCTGCCGTTCATCTGTTGCCAGCTAGTCACTTCGATGCAGATCCTAATGCACAAATGTTTGTGGAAAAAACAGAAAAATTTCTCGGTTCTCTGATGGATGTGGAAATTTTTCAGGTTAAAGAAACTATGTCCTCCAAAAGAACCAGATTTGAGCCAGAAAAAGTCGCATCAACTTTATGCTCTTATATCAAGAGAAGTTTACAAAATATAGATATTGTGATGCTTCAGGGAGGATGTGTCAGAGGCAAGCGCGACTATGAACAAGATACCTCTTTTACTTATGGGGATCTAATGGAAGAACTGCCATTTGAAACAGAAATTGCCCTGATACAAGTACCAGGAAAAGTCTTACAGGAGGCGATCGCTATTACCCGCAGTACCCCAGAGCAGGAAGCACCGAATTATTTACACGCAGACCTTGATGTTATTATTGAAGACTATCCCAGTTTAAAAATTGTCAGCATTAACCACGCACCTTTCGACCCTAACAAGATGTATAAGGTGGGAATTTATCAATTCTTACTAACAGGTTTAAACGAAATTAAACCCCTTCTTGATTATATGAATGCTCATGGCAAGGTACCTCCTTTAGAGCAGTGTCTTCCAGCCAAAAACTTAATCGTTGAAACCTGCATGAAAGATGCGTGGCGAATTCTGGTTAATTTTGATGAATGGGATAGTAACCGCGATGGGCAAATTTCTCATACAGAACTGGAAGCAGCAGTAAAGAAAGCATTTGCATATCTGGATAAAAACCAAGATGGGCAGATTTCTCCAGCAGAGTTACAAGCAGTTCTGGCAGAGAGAACAGGTAACGCAGACAAAGGTTTACTGAATATGATGTTTCAATCTCTCGATGCCAATAACGATGGTATGGTCTCTATGGATGAGCTAGCATCCTTAGCTATCTAATATCATTAGGCTCGTAGTATTGCTCTAGCCCTAATAATTGTAAGGGCTAGAGCAATACTACAAACAAAAACTTTGACCCCGATCTTTAACTTTGTATTTTTTTAGGAGAAAAAATGGTTAATACTCAAAACTCCCATAGCCCAATTATTATTGATACAGATGGCGGTGTTGATGATGCTCTAGCAATTATTATGGCTCTGAATTACGATCGCTTCGATTTAAAAGCCGTTACGGTACTTGCAGGAAATATTGATGTCCATCAAGCAGCTAATAACGTCCTGCGAGTAATTGATATTGTACAACCTGAAAATCCTCCCTTAGTGGCTAAAGGCTGTGAAAAACCTCTGGTGCGTCCTCCTTTCAATGCTGCTGGTATCCACGGATCTGATGGTCTCGGAGAACTACATCGTTTCCAAAATCCTGACGGCACGCCTCGTTATCCCCAACTCACTGTACAACCTTCTTCTGAGAATGCCATAGAAGTGTTGCTCAAAGCGGCTGAGGAATATGGTAATGACCTAACAATCGTAGCTTTAGGTCCCTTAACGAATATTGCAACTGCACTACAAACCAATCGCGACACTATGCAAAAGGTAGGACGTATTGTGATTATGGGGGGGGCGGTGATGGTTCCAGGTAATATCTCAGCAGCAGCAGAATTCAACTTTTTTGTCGATCCAGATGCAGCTCAAATAGTTATGGAGTCAGGTATTCCCTTAACCCTAGTAGGATTAGACGTGGCAATGAAAGCTCCCCTATCCCGTCAAGCTGTTGAAGATAATGCCAAACAGCATCCATCTGCGGTTTCTCAGTTAATTGCTGACTGTACTGAGATTTATATGGCTTTTTACCGAGATAATGAAGGGTTCTCTGGTTGCTACCTGCACGATCCTTTAGCTCTTGGGGTGGCGATTGACCCAAGTATCGTCTCTACTGAGTCAGTTTACATGGTAGTAGAAACAGAAGGAAAATTTACCTCTGGTATGTCGTTGGCAGATCGACGCGATCGTCGGGATGAAACAGCAGCACCTCCTAATGTGGATGCTTGTCTAGATGTAGATACCGATCGCTTTATGAAGTTGTTCTATGAATTGATATAACTGTTGGTTAATTAATATCATGTCCGGTAGCATCGGTATTGTAAAAGGGTAAGAATTTAGAATTCAGAATTCAGAATTCAGAAATTTGAGATGAAGGTTTTATTTAAGGGTATTAACCCTGAAAAAACTTAAATTTCCTGTAGATATTCACCCTTTGGTTTACACGCTCCGATACCAGCGGACATGATATAACTACCTATACTTTGCCCTTGGAAAAGGACTGAAGAGGAAAAAGAGTCCCCCCCTTTCCTACAAGGAATAGAGTTTTTGTTTGTAGTTTTGTTCTAGTCCTTTAAATAATTGTTTTAGGGCTAGAGCAAAAATACAATCGGAATTATAATTGTTCTACCAAACATTATAATGTCTGGATAATCAGCGATAGAACTCGATTCGGCTGATGCCAATGACGCCAACAAAAAGTTTTTGTTAGTAGTAGGGCTTTAGCCCTATCTATAGCTTAGGGCTGAAGCCCTACTACTAACTCTAATTATAACTATTTAACCGGACATGATATTGGTCATAGAAAACCTACTACGACTTCTAACTTCTGACTTGCATTATAGGCTCTATCATCACAAAATATTCTAAATAAATTCAGGAATCATCTCTAATGACTGATAACCAACCTTCTATCACAAATGAAGAAAGTTCTCCTTTACATGAGTTACTCTCACGCCTTCTAGAATCTGAAAAAGTATCTAATAGACGTCTATTCCCAGTGATGGGAACTTTGCAAGACCTAAATCAAACTCTAGAGCATCAACCAGCACTAGATTTTGTTAATGTTACTTTCCGGGGTGTGGGACAGATCGGATTTGCCAACAATCCGATCAGTGGTTTCCTCTTCGTTATCGCAGTTTTCATTCAATCTCCCTGGGTAGCATTAATGTTGTTAGTAGGAGTTGTTGGTGCTACCCTAACCGCTTATCAGTTAGGTTTGGATCGACCCAGTATTCGCAACGGTATTTTTGGCTTTAACGGAGGTTTAATAGGATTAGCATTAGGTACTTTTGGTAGTTGGGGAAATGGTAGTGGAAATCCATTGTGGTTACTCGCAGTTGTTGTGTGTGCTGGTTTAAGTACAGTTTTGATGCAGCGTGTGGGTTTGTGGATGGCTGTGAAACTAAAACTGCCAGCTATGGGAGTACCATTCATAACTTTAACCCTAACTTTTCTGGCGATCGCTCTATACCTTCCCCAACCATTTTTTCAATTTGGTCCACCACCACCATTTCCCAATATTACTGAAAATCTCAATGGTATTAGTTTCTTTTTTGCTGTGATTTTTGGTATCAGTCAAGTCTTCTTCTCAAGCAAGCTGCTATCAGCAATTTTGATTTTTGTCGGATTAATACTGTACAGCCCCATGGGAAGTATTTTTGCCCTATTGGGTTCGGCAATTGGACTACTAACAGGAATGGCGTTGGGAATAGATCACAATGTGCTTTATTTTGGACTATGGGGATACAACTCGACATTGACAGCGATCGCCACTGGAGGAATCTTTTATGCTCCTAACTTGAGGAGTCTAGGGTCATCCTCTGGAGCAGCCTTACTAACAGCACTAATCTGTTGGATAATGAATGTAATTATGACACCCATTGGTTTACCCATTTTGTCAATCCCCTTTCAGTTGGGGGCTTACATTTGCTTTTTAAGCACAAAACGATTACTTCCTTCTTTAGTTCCTGTAGCACCTTATGCTATTGCTAGTCCGGAAGAACATCGATTTCGCTATATTACTGCCAAAGAGGTGATTTCCAGGTTCCGAAAGCAATTAAAAGAGGCAATCGAAGGCAGGCATCATCGGGTATTATTTACTAATGCTTCACAAGAACTAAAAGGAGATATACGCTATATTTTTGATGGAATTGACAGCAACAATAGTGGTAGTTTGTCCCTAAATGAACTAAGTTACCATTTTCAAAGAGCAGGAAACCCCTTAAAACAAGACGAGTTAAATCTTATCTTTTCAAGCATGGATGTGGATAGTAGTGGTGAGATTGACTTTGAAGAATTTGGCGAACTAATGTTACGGCATCGCTATTTGATGTCAAGGTTTGAAGAATTTTCCACTTACTTTATTCCCATTGATGCCGACAAAAATGGTGTTTTAGATATCCGTGAAATGAATGTAGTATTGGCAAGTGTTGATGAGTCTCCTTTTTCAGAGGAGGAAATTGCATTTCTATATCAAAAAACAAGAGAAAAAGACTTCACTTGGGAAAGGTTTATTGAAGTCTTATTAGTAATTTAATATCCAGTGTTGTTATTAACAACACTGGATATTAATCTTCCAATTCTGCTAAAGCAGTTTTCACTTTTTCCTCACCCTCAGAATTATCCTGTTCCTCAAACAGTTTTAAAGCTGTTTCAAAAAATCTTAATGCTTCTCTTTTACGTTCTCTACCTTGAAGAGCTAACCCCATTTTATAATGAGCATCTGCATTATCGGGACTTCTCTTAATGACTTGCCGATACATAATTATGGCTTGTAAATAATCCTGCTGTTCTAAAAGTATCTCTGCAGCAGCAAACCTAGCTTCCATTAAATCAGGATTAGCATAAGTAGCTTTTTGATAAAATTTCAAAGCAGCTTGAGTATTATTCTGTGCTTGATAAATTTCCGCAATTTGAAACTGAATATCTCCATTTCTCGGTGCTAGACTAGAGGCTAATTTCAGAGCAGCTAAACCGCCTTTAGTATCTCCAGTAGCTAATAAAGCAGTTCCCAACTTGATTTGTATCCCTGCATCTCTCGGTGATAATTGCACAGCTTGTTGCACTGCTGCTAATGCTTCAGGAAAGCGCTCTTGCTTCAATAATACTAAACCCATTGCAGCATGAGCTTCAGCATTCTGAGGATTAGACTGAATTGCTACTTGATATGCAACGATCGCCTCATTATATTTCTCTTGGCGAAACAATGTAGCACCCAAACCTAAATGAGCATTAATATTATTGCGATCTAGCAAAGAAGCACGGCGATAAGCTTCAATTGCAGCCTGATAATTTTCTAATCTGGCCATACTATATCCCAAACCATATTGAAAATCTGCATTATGAGGATCTATGGCGATCGCTTGTTGATAAAACTGAGCTGCTGCTTGGAAATTTTTCTGGAGTGCTTCCAAGTAGGCAATACCGGAATATATTTGTGCATTCTTGGGGTCTAAACGTGCTGCCTGTTGATATATTGTTATGGCAAGTTGATAATTTCCAGCATCGGCTAATTCCCGTCCCTGGCGTAGTAGTTTATCTAACTTTGAATTTGCAGTTTGATTACCTTGAGCCAATAGTTTGACCCCACAGCAAGGAACTCCATAAGCAATAGAAGGAATAGTGGCTGTTATTGTGGCCACCATTAGACTACTAAGTATTGATATTGTTTGTTTGTACACGGCCAGTCTGAAATTAATAGTGTTTATAGAAATGACTAATCATAGCACTTTGTTCAGGAATAATTGATTCAGTTTCTGTAGTATTTTTACAGAGAACAATAAGGCTGAGTCAAAAAAAACAGGAGATAATAATAAAGATGATTGTAACTACAACTGATATAATCGAAGGCGCTGAAGTTCAAGAATATTTAGGAATTGTCACTGCTGAAGTAGTTTATGGTAGTAATGCTCTGAGAGATTTCTTTGCTGGAATTAGAGATATTATCGGAGGTCGTACTGGCAGTTATGAAGAAGTATTTAAAAAGGGTCAGGAAGATGCGATCGCGGAACTCGAAAAGCGTGCTAGACGTATGGGTGCTGATGGAGTTGTTGGAATAGAAATAGATACAGGTACTATTAATGTGGATGAAAAAGGGGCTTTGCTATTAATCACTGCAACTGGAACAGCAGTTAAGTTGGCATAAGTTTTATCAGCTTATAGCGGTTTTCATAATTAGTAGAACATGATAGGGATGTTCCATGGAACATCCCTACAAGATTTTAGTTGTGATGTGAGGTCATGTATTAGCAAAAGCTGTTTAAATTGCATATTTAGGTAGGAACCTATATCTGAAATGTTTCTACCTTAATTATTGTAGCTAGTGTGGGCAAAAGGTATTTTATGGCCAACAATAGTCTAAGCTTCTCCACAAAATGCTTTTCTTCTAGCTAAAACGCTGAGTTATGATTGCCTGATTTTAATGACCAATTTTGGGGAATTTCCCAGTCTCTAATTTCCTCTTTTCTCCCATTGATTATGATCGAACTTTACCTTATGGCCTAAAAGCTGATTTATAAAATAAATATTAAGAAGCTAAGTTCTTTGCTAGACCTAAATTTGGTGAGTAACAGTCTCTGAGAACCAATATCCCTCAAAACTAGGTGAAATAATAATTTCAGCGAAGTTTATCAATCACCTCTAAGTAAATGCAACATTCGAGTGGATAAATTTCCGAGTTTTATGAAGTTTTGATGAAGTTGTTAGAAATTTGGCAAACTTGCAGAAACTCCATATAACATCCTAAATAAATTCATCTGAAACCCTTGACCAAAAAGAACTACAGAAATTTACAATAGCCTGGTCAATTTTTTGGCCTTTATATTTTTTACTTAAATATTGCTACAAATAATTAATTTTTAATCATAGCCTTTTTCCTTATTAATACTTGTGCATATCAATCAGATTATATATCAATAAAACTCTATACCCACAACATATAAAATTAAGTGCTCAATCATCTTTCCGTCTCATTATCCCCCAATTATTTGTGCTTATATACAATTAAAATCACTATTAATTAAATTACTCAAAGTTTTTTATGGTTCAATAAATTTATTTTTTTACCATATATAAATTTAATATCATCTTGATTTTATTTATTTTTAGGCAATAAAAAATGTTAATTATTTGTAGTTAATATTTTAAGATAATGAATATTATTAATCTTCAGAAGAATTATGAAGGTTTGATGAAGTTGCGTAGAAGTACTTGATCTTGAAACAATTTCAGGATTAATATCTGTTTATATATACAAGTTATTAAAAAATTAATAGCCTCAATTTCTTCTAGTTTACTTAGACTATTGAGGTATAACACCTATTGTATTTTGTGATTATTAGGGGTAGAAATGTTGATAGAAAATACTTTGATGAAGGGTGGTCGGTCTACTATTGAGCGTCAGCTTAGGAAGAAAAAACTCAAATTTATCTCAAAAATATTAATATTGACAATTTTGTCTGCAGATGTGTTATTCTTAGTAGGATTTATTGGGTATCATTTATATGGTAAATGGGTTGAAGCTAATAAGAGTATATATCCTGTAGTAGTTCAAGAGAAGCAAAAGATATCTCCTACGTCAATTCCTTGGATTAAAAACAAAGCACAATGTTTACGCTCTAATAGAACGTGGGAAGATGATAAATGCTATGACTCCGAATGGAGCCATTTATTTTAAAGAATGCTATGACTCCGAATGGAGTCGTTTATTTTAAATATTGAAGCTATTTATCTATAATTATTAAATATAAATTATAATTATATTATATACATCTTTTTTAATCATCTTGTATAGAATTCCAAATAACTCTACACATTCTTTCATTTGGAATTGGAAGAACCGCAAAATTGATTGGCATTTATCCACCCTCTCTTTGAAAGGACATGATGATTAGGAGATAAGATAGGTAGCACAATTTTTTGTATTTCATAATTATCACTTGGCACAGAAAAAATTTATGTAACAGAGTCAGTCAAGATAGCCAACAGCATTTCTAACAGAAAATGGAAAGCTCTATCGGTTGTTAGCATTGTTCTGTGAGCAAATTTCAAGCTAATACTCAGCAGTTGTAGATTTATAGAAACAGAAAAATCTGCCACAATAGACTGTTTGTAAAAGGAATATTAAATCCAGGCTTAGGGTGGTTTAGCAAGGCAAACGCATCTAAATTCTGGAAACTTGTGCCGTTAAGCTTTAGAGAGATAATGAGTATAAATACTTAGAAGTCTGATATCCTTGCCCTGTCATAACTTCAAAATAAGATGCGTTTGCCCTGGGTGGTTTAGGCAGCAATACTTATGAATCGCCAACCAAAATCTTAACTGTCCGACGTAACCCACCGAACATACCGAAAATTAAGCACTCTAGCTATCTTAATCTTTGCTTGTGCATTCACTCTCTTAGAGCCTAAACCTGGCTTATTTCTCCTTGTCCTTCTTACTTACTTTGTCATCCTCCAAAATCAAACAGAACTGCTGCGAGAATAGAGAGGGTAGTTTTCAACCAATCTTTAGATAAAACTAAAAAAATTGTTGGTTTGTCAAGACTATTTTAGCTCAAATTTTCTTTTAGCCTCCTTCGTATTTTATGTGGTGCGATCGCTCCTTTCAATTAACTCATAATTTGGGTAGTAGCAAATTTTACGAGACTGACTCCTTCAAAAACAAATTTCTCTAATTGTTCTGCTCTTCCTGAGATGATTCCCAAAACTTATAAATAGGGCTTGCTGAAAAAGTCTTTTAGTAGGGGTAGGAGACAGGATACAGGAGATAAGATACAGGAGTAACGGGGAATTTAGATAAGGTAGAATTCAAGAATTGAGAATTGAGAATTAAGAATTACCTCTTCTTTTCAAGGAGAGGATTGACGAACAGGAAAATTTTGATTTATTATCCCCTTAAAACGGGAGGCTTTAAACCACAATATTTCGGTAAGAATTATCCATTGATTTTTCTGCCCAACTATGCGCCTAAAATACTAACTTTTTGAGCGTTTTAGACTGAAACAGGCGCACTTTTTTTGACCCAAAAAAGGCACTTGTCTTTATATCTCAATGCTTTTAAATTTAATCAGCCAGCCCTAGATATATTGAAGGAAATCTTGCCTTACCTAGTGGACAATCTTTGTTTTATGTTAGGATATTAACTATACCCTATTAAAGATTCATACCTATACGAGCAGAGTCGATCAAAATAATTGGCTGATTAATCCCACCCTTTAAGACGAAATGTTTTTGCAGGGTTGCTCACCCATCCACATCAAAAAAACAACTTCTGAATTCCTTAATATGTGGGACTTCAGAAAAAATAACTTTAAACCTCGCTTTTCCCTAAAATTATTCTGATAGTGCATTTCCTAATGACTATAGATACAATAGATACAATTATCAATATCCTCAGCCAATATCCTAGTATATTAGGTTTCCTCAAATAAGGACTATCCTTATATCATAAAATATTGGGAAAGTCAACCGAGTAAATGTCCAACTACCAAAAAAATAAATGAACTCAGCTTCAAAACAGTTTTCTTTTATTCAAAATATTTTATATAGTGGAGTGATAGCCACAACAGCAGCTTTATCTTTATTAACCCCTAGCTTGAGTAAGCCTGCTGAGGCAAATTTAGAAAATAGTCCCAAAGTAGTTTTGGACGAAGCATGGCAAATTGTTAACCGCGAGTATGTTGATGGTAGCTTTAATCATACAGATTGGCAAGCTACTAGGAAAAGTTTATTAGAGAGAAACTATACATCCCAAAAACAAGCTTACAAGGCATTACGTGAAGCTCTAGATAAACTGAATGACCCTTATACTCGTTTCTTAGACCCAGAACAGTTTAAAGCTCTAACAAATCAAACATCAGGGGAAATGTCTGGAGTGGGAATGCAACTAAAGCAGGAAGAACTTACCAAGGCGATCGCCGTGGTGGACGTTGTGGAAAACTCTCCAGCGATGAAGGCCGGTTTATTACCAGGAGACAAAATTGAAGCAATTGATGGTAAATCTACTGCTGGCTTAAGCGTATCAGCAGCAGCCAAGCTGATTCGAGGTGATGTAGGTACAAAGGTAGTGCTGCGAGTTATTCGCTCAGGAGATCAAGAGTTTGATGTGACTTTGACAAGGGCAAGAATTGAATTACAAGCAGTTCGTTATGACCTCAAGCGAGAAGGAAATCAGCGTATTGGATATATCCGTTTACAAGAATTTAGCGCCCATGCTGGAGAACAGATGGAAAAGGCGATAGAAGACCTGGATAATCAAAATCCTGATGGCTATGTTTTAGACTTGCGGGGTAACCCAGGGGGGTTATTGCGTATTAGTATAGATATTGCTCGGATGTGGATGGATAAAGGTGCTATTGTCAGCACAGTTGACCGAGATGGAGATAGACAAGAACTGCGGGCAAACCGTTCAGCTTTGACTGATAAACCGACAGTGGTTTTGGTAGATGGTGACTCAGCGAGTGCTAGTGAAATTCTGGCAGGAGCGCTAAAAGATAATGGTCGTGCCGTAATTATGGGAGACCAGACTTTTGGGAAAGCTTTGGTACAGTCAGTACATTCTTTATCAGATGGTTCTGGTTTGGCAGTAACTATTGCTCATTACTACACTCCGAAAGGAACTGATATTAGTAAAAAAGGTGTTACTCCTGATGTGGTTCTCAATTTGACAGACTCTCAAAAACGAAGGTTGTATCGCAAACCAGAAGCGATCGCTACTACATCAGATCCATATTACGCCCAAGCTGTTAATCTTTTGAAAAATAAAGTATTGTTGCGCCCTTTAGTATTAAAGGAACAAGAAAATTAAATCAATGAGTAACGAACAGGCAAGATGCACATTCTATAAATTTAGTCACACTCAGAATTTAACTTCTGACTTCAGCTATAAGTGGGATGGGCATCCTACCTATCTAACAAATATAATTAATAGGCATCTTTGCCTATTCTACAAAACTATTTTAACTTTTACGAAGTTGCAAAACTAAGTGAACTAATTCTGGTAATATTCGCTTTTCTACAGCAAGCCTGACAGCGTTAGTAGAACCTGGAAGTGAAAATACTAGTGCAGGATGACGGATTCTATAATAGAAGGATTGGCTAAAAGTAATTTTTTTATTTTTTTCCCTGAATGGAGAAACTTTATATCTTAATTTTTTGGTAAAGAATTAATCTGTTCAACTAGAGATTGTCAGAGCTGCTGTTATATTTAGGAGAAGTTAACAGTAAATTATTTGTTTTCTGTTTTAGGGAAGTCCACGGAAATAGCTAGACATCCCCAGGCTCAAAATCTACTAGCCTGGGGGAATCATCAAGCCTTATTAAATTCTAAACCATACTCTTTAGCATAACGCTCCATAAAACGCATAAAACGCTCCCATTCTTCCAGAGACTTCATAACATGATATCCCTCAAGGAATTTAGGCTCGCCATTGACAAATCTAGCCTTAACTTCGCGACTAGTAATTTGGCCTTCTTCATCAATCAGATACATCCCTGTAATTTCTTGAGTCACATCTTGGCCTAAAGCCTTGGGATTCTCAAAAATCAATGTGGCTGTTCCCTGATTACCACTACGAGAACGAGTTAGACGTACTTCTGGTATAGCCTCTTCATCCATACCTTGAATAAACTGAATTGCACTCATTAGTATTTTTTTAATCCTTAATAAATCCTTAAAATATTATTATAAACACAATCTTCATCAGACCAAAAGTTAAGTAGCTAAAATCTTTACTTGAAAATATGCTAAAAAATAATCAGTATAGAAACTGGGTTTGTATTAGAAGCCCTACTATATTGATATCTATCTCTCATAAACCTGGTTTCTTAAATACTCCAAAGCAAGCGTACTTGATATCATGTCCGGTAGCATTGGTATTGTATAGAGAAGGTAAGGAAGAAGGAAGAAGGAAGAAGCTTTGAGAGAAGAAAAAACCTTAAATATGGTGGATATTTTCCCGGCTTTTACACAAATGATACCAACGGACATGATATGATATGAAAACAGACAAAATCAGATTTAGCAAATAGTTCTTAACTATTTGTATTTGTAGGAATACCAAATTTTGAATATTTACTGACCGAATAAACGTTCTACATCATCTGTAGAAGAACTGCCACGACTAGAATTAACTCTTAAAGATGCTCTATCTTTAGATAAACTGTAAGTCAAAGGTTTAGTTTCAGAAATAAGTGCTCCACCTTCTTCTGCTAAAGATGTAGCTGGAAACTTGACCATCAAATCTTTAAAAGCTTCGATACGCTTAGGTACAGTAGGATGAGTTGTGTCAAATTCGGCACTTGGTGTTTGCCCGAAAACTTTCATTGCTCTTAAACAACCTTCTGCCTCAAAACCTGCCTTTGCTGAATATAAGTATCCCACTTCGTCAGCTTCAAATTCTCTTTGACGAGCTTCTTCAGCAAGAGTTTGTTCCAACTCTTCTTTTTTCTGGGCGACAATTTCATCTATTCTTTCTTGAGCTACCTTCGAGCGTTGACGACTAGCATTACCCAATATAGCAGCACCAAATCTTCCTACTCTTCCACCAAATATTCTTGCTGCACTACGTCCAATAGACATACCAGTTGCCTGTGCTTGAGCATTCTGCTTTTTTGCCAAAGCTTCTCGTTGAGCTTCTTGTTGAATTTGCTCAATTAAGGCCACTTTTTCCGAAGGAGATAAAGCTATATGCTTTTTAATATGATGACCCATTTCATGGGCAACTATACAAGCTATTGCTGAAGCATCCCCGGTAAGTTGCTCTAGAATACCATTGTAGATAGCAATCAGGTTAACGTCGGTAGCAAAAGCATTAATGTTGTACTCTGGAACAATTACGATCCGCCAAGGTTTTTCATCAAGTTTATTGGCCCTGGCAATGCGTTCCAGGATTCGATATAGTGCATAAAAGTCTTCAGGTAGTTCTTCTTTGGCCTGTTGGTATATACTTTTTGGTTGTTCCGTTGGGGGAGAATTTTCTGATGATGTGGGGTTTGCCTTAACCGATGGTTGATTGGTGGGTAGGAGAAGCGCTATTGCTGCTAATATACCTAGTATAGTTTTGATTTTCAACATGATATTTCAACCGAAAGTTAAACTAATTTTTTTCTGCCTCAAGATAGTTGGCATCTGGAGAAATTTTGGTTAAGACAATCATTGATAGTAAGCTTGAGATTGGTGTTGAAAAATACACAATAGTGAAAATTTATTCAATTAAATTATAAGTTATTATTTTTGTAAAATCAAAATAGTAGATGATTGGAAATATAAAAAGGAATTTTATTAAAAGTATGTTAATATTTAGTACCAATAATTGATAGGAAGATCGGGATATTCATAAGTAGCATCATATTTCATATTAGATATATAGGCAATGATTGGATAAAATAATTGTTATGGTTAAACAATTAATGATTTTTATGTTTGTGACAGCTATTTGTGTAGTATCACCAACTAAATACAATGAATAATTAATAATTAACTCTTATGGAATATAAGGATTGGTTAGAAAGAATTTATTTTCTTCTCTTGATAGTATATAGCCCAGAAAAAGTTGGTTAAGACATAGATTGATCATGCATCAGGTTATAAAATATTTTCCCAATACTCCCTGTTGTTTAGTTTACTTTAAATTATGTCTTGTTTAGTATCGAGCATCTATTCTCAAATCTCAAATATTCTTATTTGAAAACAAATTGTTTTTTAGAAATGTTTTGAGGCTGATTTCAGATTAAATTACTTTCTTTCACTCGCTATCAATTGCAGCAGACATAGTTATATTTAATTATACTTAGTGCCGGATGACGGAAATATGTTACCAGTGACAAAATACTCAAAGCCTTACCAATCAAAACTTCTAAATTCCCCTCCCAGGAGGGGTTAGGGGTGGGTTAACTCCTGAATTCAGACTTCCGCGTAGCGGTACTAGCTACTTAACTACGACTATCTTGTTTAATTTACTATAAAGTTTCCCAACCTTTGTGAGGTAAAGTTATTGTTCTTCTTTTCTGTATCCCTATTTCCTAAAAGTGATAAATTATTGTACCTCACCAGTACAATAATAGTTATATTAGAAATTAGAAATTAATTTTTAGGAATATAAATTTATAATGATTGAAGTTGAGAAGTTAAGCAAAATTTATGGTTCAACCTCAGCGTTGAAGGAAGTTTCTTTTGCTGTACAACAGGGAGAAATACTGGGTTTTTTGGGTCCTAATGGTGCAGGTAAAACTACAACAATGCGAATCTTAGCTGGATATTTGCCTGCTACAAGTGGTACGGCTAAAATTGCTGGTTATGATGTCCATGAAGATTCGATGGCAGTAAGACAATTGATTGGTTATTTGCCAGAAATACCACCATTATATTCAGAAATGACGGTGGAAGGATTTTTATTTTTTGTAACTAGAATTAAACAAGTTCCTGCAGGTGATCGCTCTGCTAGAGTTAAGTTGGCAATCAGAAGATGTGGGTTATTAGATAAGCAAAAAGTTTTGATTAGAAAACTATCAAAGGGATATAAACAAAGGGTTGGTATTGCTCAAGCTTTGGTACACGATCCCCAGGTAATTATATTAGATGAACCTACTGTTGGTCTTGATCCTAGACAAATTATTGAAGTAAGAAATTTAATTAAAAGTTTAGCTAATGACCATACAATTATTTTATCTACTCATATTTTGCCAGAAGTTAGTATGACTTGTAATCGAGTAGCGATTATTAATCAAGGTGAAATTGTAGCTACGGGTACTCCTGAAGAAATGAGTAATAAGTTAGCAAGTGGGTGGGGATATGAAGTAGAAATAGAAGGAGAAACTCAGCAGATAGAAACAGGGTTAAAATTATTAGCTGAAGTTCCGGGAATTGAATCTCTAGAAAAAATCAAGTCAGATAATGAAAGTCGCCTCAGATTACAAATAAAATGTAAACCTGAATTGGAACCAGGAAAAGAAATTTCTAATACTATTGTTACTGCTGGTTTGGGTTTATGTGAACTACGTCGAGTTCGTGCTAGTTTAGAAGATGTTTTCTTAGGTTTAACTACAGGTGAAGTTGCTATAAATTCAATGGTTAAAGTATCGACAAATTCTGTTATAGATGAGGAAAAATCTGAGAGAAATATTAAGCTAACAAAGGATAAAAGTCAATTACCTGACCCTTGGGAAAATTGAAGTGTATGATAAAATATTGTATTATATTCAGGTAATTAGGGCTGGCTGATTAATTATGAAAGTATTCACAGATAAAGACTTTAGGATTTTTTAGCCTTTAAAAAGTACCAGCTTTTTGGTGGATAGAGCTGCAAAAAGTTAGTATGCATGAGATGATTATGGCAGAAAAATTGAGGAATAATTTTTCGAGTACCTTCCCTATAATTCCCATTTATCCTGTCTCCTGTCTCCTGTCTCCTGACTCCTACCCTTACCCATAAAACTTTTGAGCGCAAACCCTAATTAGTAATAGATTCTTTTTGTTTGTAGTAAAGCTCTAGCTGATGAAATGTATCTTCTTGTTCAAGGAAAACTACTAGCTTCTAAATTATAACTATTCAAACGGATAAAATATTACAACCTATTTAGGTTTGCTATATCAGGAATTCAACTAATGCTAATAATAATAAGTAACATTATCGCAATTTACAGAAAAGAATTACAAGGATATTTTGCCTCACCATTAGCTTATTCAATTACAGGAATATTTTGGCTATTGGGAGGATATTTTTTAGTAGCTATTTTATTAGGACCAGATGGAATTATTCAACAAATTGCGACTAGAGACCAATTAGGAATTACAGAGCCTCCAGTCGATGCACCCTACGAATTTTTGAAAGCTTATCTAGGGATTATGGGTTCTCTATCTTTATTTTTATTGCCTATGTTATCCATGAATTTATATGCAGAAGAAAGAAAACGAGGTACTTTAGAATTATTAGCAACCTCACCCCTAACAAACTGGTCAGTAGCAACAGGAAAATTATTAGCTGTATTAACATTTTATATTTCGATGGTCTTGCCATTGTTAGGATTAGAAGCAATCGCTATTAATGCAGCAGAACCACCTATTTCGCCAGTGTTACTTTTGTTAGGACATGGAGGATTAATATTACTTGCTGCGGCAGTATTATCATTAGGAATGTTTGTTTCTTCTTTGACAGATAGTGCAATTTTATCTGCCATTTTGACATTTGCTTTAGTATTATTTTTGTGGGTAATTGATGTTGTCGCAAATAATGTTAGTGGTGTTTTAGCAGAGATATTGAAACATTTATCAATGCTGACACATTACACTAATATTATTCAGGGACTTGTAGATACTAGCAGCATAATTATGTTATTGAGTTATGTTGTTTTAGGAGTATTTTTAACTGCTCAATCAATTGATGCTTTACGATTCCAACGTTCCTAAGCTATAGGTTAAAATAACAATATAGTTTCTCATACAGATCAAGTAATTATTAGGTTCCCTTTCCTATTAACTGTTCCCTAAAAGTTACAATTTTTTCCAAAATTGAACTGGGAAAGGTCAGAGAATTTTCCAGAGAATGTCTGGAGGAAAGCATAATTTTTTATTCTGCTAGAAATTCCTGTGATTATTTGTGAATTTTACCGAATAATTAAATAATTCAGGGAAAAAGTAGTCGTTTTGCTGGCGTACAACTTAGTACTTCGGCTTTCGTCTATATGAAAAACTTTTACGATAGCATTCTGTAAGGAAAGTTTCGCGTAGGTTGAGATGGCGAAGTTTCCAGCTCTTACAGAGCCGCTCCACAATTCAGTCGCTCGGCGTTTTTCATGTCGGCGACAACCGTTAACGAAGTTGTGCGGATCGCTAAACGCCATATCCAATCTCCCCTCGAGAAAAGTGCTATGATATTTCCTTATCTTCAATCCTCTCGCTTTTAACAAGAGGTAATTATCCATTGTCCATTATCTATTAATGAATGTTTCCTCAACCATATAATTGTCTCTTCATCTTTTCAAGAAGATGGTTTTCTCCAAAATTTAACTGTGGGAATATCAGAGAATTTCCAGGAAACTATTTGTGGGAAAAGGTAAATTTTTCTCCTGCCATAAATTCCTGTAATTATCATTCATAATAACTATATTTAATTATGGAGAGCAAAAAAATAATTGGAGACAAAAATTATATTTAATAATGAAGAAGACAGAAAAAAAAGGATATAATGTTCAATTGCTTAAAGATCGATCCCTCAAGTAATTACAGACAACTCAATCAATATTATTTTAGCCAACGTATTATACCAAAATTCCCGAAAAAAAACTTGCGGGGAGGCAGAAAATTAAGACTTAATTTGACTATAACAAGAGAAAAAATATCTTCTTAATTTATCCTTTTTCCTTTGAGCTTCTAGGGGAATTAAGTAAATCATTGATTGCAGAAATCCCTGAATTTATTTATAATACTGCTTCTCCCTTATTCCTGATTTCCTATTCAAGACAATTTACAAATAGAAAAAAAGATAATATGAAAATTATCAAAGGTACTTGGAGTTATTTATTTTGGCTAGGACCAATTTTAACTATTATCGGTGTATCAGCAGGTTTTGTTTCAGGAACTTGGCAACCCATACCATTAGCTTTGATAACTGCTAGCATAGTAATAATTGGTTTATGGATTTTTTATCAAGCTTATTCTGTCGAACAAAACTCAACCAGAAATTGGTGGAGCGGTCGAGCAACTGAAGCTGGCACAAATGCAATTTTTTCTACTATTTCCGTACTGATAATTTTGGCACTAATTAACTTTCTAGCAGTTCGTTATCAAACTAGAATAGACTTTACTGAAAACCAAAAATTTACACTATCACCACAAACTATAGAAGTATTAGAAAATCTCGAACAACCAGTCAAACTTTGGATATTTGATAGAGGCGAGAATCCCCAATATACTCAACTAATAAAAAACTATCAAAGACAAGCAAATGGTAAATTTAGGTTTGAGTTAGTAGACCCTCAAACACAACCGGGAAAAGCCAATCAATTTGGAGTTAAACAGTTAGGAGAAATTCATCTCGAAGTGGGAGATAAAAAAGAAGTTATTATTAGCAGACAACTAGAACTTCTAACCGAATCTAAACTTACAAATAGTATCGAAAAAATACTTGGTACTAGAACTTTAAAAATATATTTTCTTCAAGGTCACGGGGAACGAGAATTAAAAGAAGGCCAAAAAGGTTTTTCTGAAGCTGTTAATGCTCTTGAAAATAAAAATTACATAGTAGAATCTATCAACTTGGCAAGTATTTCTCAAGTACCAGAAGATGCAGATGTTGTGATTATTGCTGGTGCTCAAAGAGAATTTTTAGAAGCAGAAATTACTGCTTTACAAGAATATTTAGACCAAGGTGGCGGTGTATTGATAATGTTAGACCCAAGCACCGACCCAGGATTAAATGATTTATTTGAAGAGTGGGGTGTATTAGTTGACGATCGCTTGGCAATAGATGACCCAAAAATTGGTCGATTAGTAGGTCTTGACCCCTGGGTGGTATTAGTTACCCGGTATGGAGAACATCCTATTACTCAAGATTTTGGTAATGGTATCTCTTTATATCCCTTTGCTCGCCCCATAGAAAGTGAGGCCATAGATGGGATAGAGGAAAGTCCTCTAATTTGGACTAATGACCAAAGTTGGGCAGAAACAGATTTAAGGGGTCAGTTAAGGTTTAATGAAGGCCGCGATCGCATTGGGCCATTATCTTTAGGTGTAGCTTTAACTCGTTCTCCTGTTCCGGAAAAAAGTCAGGAAACGGAATTAGACCTTACTCCTATTCCTCCACTTCCTGGTCAACCACCTGATGAACCTGTGACAACTTCTACTTCAAAATTAGAAGCCGAAAAAGAAACAACTTCAGCAGAGGTTATTACCCCACTTCCTGGTCAACCTCCAGATGAATTAGACTCTAGTAAAATAGAGGAAAAATCAGAAAATAAATCGGAAGAAGCACGTTTAATAGTGTTAGGAAATTCTCAGTTTGCTACAAATGGTTGGTTTCAACAACAACTGAATGGAGATGTTTTTCTTAACTCAGTTTCTTGGTTAAGTAAACCAGAACAACAAACACTTTCTATTAGTCCGAAAAAAACCACAAATCGTCGTATTGCAATGACTTTAGTCCAAGCCAGATTTTTAAGTTGGATGGCAATTATAATTTTACCAATTTTAGCTTTGGCAATTGGTGGAATAATCTGGTGGCAGCGACGTTAATGAATTTAGAATTTAGAATTCAGAATTCAGAATTTAGAACAGGACTTACGCAAGGGCACTAATTGTAGTGACAATATCCAGAATAATGCTGAAACTATACACCATATATAGTGGTACTACGTAAGTCCTGTAGAATTCAGAAGTTAGATTTTTACTTTGTTATTTTGATTAAACTAGAAAAAATATTTAGCTGATAACTGATTAACAAGAAACCTAGTTTATTACCTTGATTATTATTTTTCCGAAATTTTGCCTATAAACCCGGTTTTTGGGTAAGTCTTAAGACTTTGATGATAGAACAGATTCCAGCTTAATATGGTACAACGAACAAAATAAACATTATTTGCCTATTCCCTATTAGACATTTCCAATAATAAAAAATAGAATCAATTATCCGATAGAAAAAATTCATTATTTCTCCCTGCTCCTCTACTCCATCTTTTCTGGAGAGGTCTATTTTCCTGCTCGCCGCTCCCTACTCCCTAAAACCATAAATAATATGAAAATCAAGAAAACAACTTTAACATTAATGTTAACAGCACTTGCTTTAGGAGGATTTGTTTACTTATATGAAATTCGAGGTAAACAACAACAAGCAGAAATAAAAGAACAACAAAAAGAAGTATTTGATTTTGAGTTAGAACAAATTCAGACTATTACTATTAAACAAGATCCAGAAACATTAACCTTAAAAATAGACGAAGAAGCAGAAGAAAAAAACTGGAATATAACTACACCTGTAGAAAAAGAAGCTGATTTACAAACAGTAGAATTTTTGCTAACCGAACTAACAAACTTAAAAAGCGATCGCTTCATCACTACTTCAGCTTCTCAGTTATCAGAATATGGTTTAGAAAAACCAGAAATAACTGTAGAAATTCAACTCAAAGATGGTAAAACAAGTCGTCTATTTTTAGGTCAACCAGACTTTAATGGTAATTTTATATATTCTCAATTGGAACCGGAGGGAGAACCGCCGGAAGAGGTATCTGTTTTGTTGTTATCTGTCAATTTCAAAAATGTCTTAACTAAACCAGTTTCCGAATGGGAAAAACAAGAAAATTCAGATGAATCATTGGATAAAATAGAAGAATCTACCAATAAAAAAGAACAAGGAGAAACAACTGAAAATTCATCTAGTAATCCAGAAGTTTCTCCCTCACCCACCGATGACTATTTATTGACAGAATAGCTATATTTATAGATAGAAAAATCAGCAAAAAAAATTATAGCAATTCCCAAAGGAGTAGAGAGTAGTAATTCTGGTTCGGTGGGAATAGAAAAGAAGAAAGAAAAGAAGAAAAATAATATTTATCTAGTTAATTGGGCTGCCTTTACTTAAATTTGTAAAGTGTAATAGCCGGAACTGCTAAAATACTAGAAAATATAATACTTAAATTAGTTGAAAACCCAATTTCCCAAGTATATTCCTCACTCAAGACATAATAATTATGACTCAAACTGCACTGAATATTGGGACGAGCGTAACCAAAACCCAAAACGACGTCGAACTGCGTAAGGTATTCAAAGTATTTGAAGGCCATACAGCAGTAAGGGGTGTGGACTTCAATATTCGTCAAGGAGAATTTTTTAGTATTCTAGGGCCTTCTGGCTGTGGAAAAACTACCACATTACGCTTAATAGCTGGATTTGAAACCCCATCAGCAGGTGAAATAATGATTCGAGGCCAATCTATGAGCCAAACTCCTGCTTATCGTCGTCCAGTAAATACTGTTTTCCAAAGCTATGCTTTATTTAACCATCTGAGCGTTAAAGATAATATTGCTTTTGGACTACGAATCAAACGTTTAGGAAAAACCGAAACTGAGGAAAAAGTAGCACAAGCTTTGCAGTTGGTGAAAATGGATAAATTTGCCGATCGCTATCCTAATCAAATATCTGGTGGGCAACAACAACGGGTGGCTTTAGCAAGGGCTTTAGTAAACCGTCCAGCAGTATTATTATTAGATGAACCTCTCGGCGCCCTAGACTTGAAACTACGCAAACAAATGCAAATGGAATTGTCCAATTTACATCGAGATTTGGGGGTTACATTTGTGATGGTAACTCACGACCAAGAAGAGGCCATGAGTATGTCTGACCGTATTGCTGTGATGCACGAGGGTAGAATAGAACAAATAGGCTCTCCTCAAGAAATTTACGAGCGTCCCGAAAGTCCATTTGTGGCAGATTTTATTGGAGATACAAATTTATTTCAAGGTCGGGTTGAATATAGTAATAATTCCAGTATGGTTGTTAAAACAGATAGTGGTCTAAAGATATCTGTAGAACAATCAAAAGTGAGTGATAAGGAACAAAATGGAGAAATCTATGGAGGTGCTTCAGTTGTTGTAAGTGTGCGACCAGAAAAAGTTAATCTGAGTTTATATTCTCCAGATGTATCAGAAAATTGTTTTGAAGGCAGGTTGACAAATGTAATGTATATGGGAACTCATGTACATTATCAAGTAAATCTGTTGTCAGGCGATCAGATGATGGTAAGGCAGCCAAATACAGAAGGAACTTTACCCAACCAAGATACTCCTATCTATGTTTACTGGGCAAAACAAAATTGTTTGGCTTTAAGTGAATCAAGAACATAAAAATAGTTAAACACAATTAAAAAACTTCATTAATTGATAATGGATAATGAAGAATGAATAATTATCAATTATTAGGAGAGACTTTAAACTAACTAGATTAATTATCAATTATCAATTATCCATTGGTAAACTTACTTTTGACTTTAAACTTTTTGTAACTACTGTGCCTCCAACTAATTTACAGAAATACCAGCGAAATAATGTAGCGAAATTGAGTTCTCAGCAAGATACTCCTACTTCTAGACGTAGATTTCTGAAAGCGTCAGCAGCTACCATCGCAGTTTCAACCCTTTCTAGTTGTGGTTGGAGATTAGCCGAAGTGAAATCTAACCCCAGAATGCAGGGTAATTCAGATTTACTCTATATATATACTTGGGCAGGGTATACAGATCAAGATTTGCTAGATCGCTTCTACGATGAAACTGGTATCAAAGTAGTTGCAGATGTCTTTGACTCTAATGAGTCAATGCTAGCTAGAGTACAAGCAGGGGGAGGAGGAGCATATAGCATTATTTATCCATCTGATTATATGGTGCAAAAAATGGCTGCCCTAAATTTGCTGACAGAGTTAGATCACTCTTTAATTATTGGTTTAGACGATCTGTTTCCCCAATTTCAAGACCCCATATATGATCCAGGTAATGTTTATAGCGTACCCATAAGTTGGGGAACTACTGGTTTAATTTACAATAGTAAACTGTTACCAACAGCGCCTAATGATTGGGATTATCTCTGGGAAAATCGAGATTTAGTATTGAAGCGGATGACTTTAGTGAATGACGTGCGCGAGGTAATGGGCTGTGCTTTAAGAAAATTAGGATATTCTTACAACTCTACCAATGTAGAAAATATTAAGCAAGCTTACGAAGAGTTACTCATACTCAGACCAGCGATCGCTTCCTTTACTACAGATGGTTGGCGGTCTCAAATTTTGGTAGAAGATTTGTTGATTGCTATGTGTTATTCTTCTGATGCAGCAGAAATTAAACCAGAAAATGAAGATTTAGAATATATTACCCCACGCAGTGGATCCTCCCTGTGGACAGATACATTAGTAATTCCAAAAAATGCTCCTAACCCAGATGGTGCTTATCAGTGGATTAACTTTATGTTACAGCCAGATATAGCAGCTGAAATTGTAGAAAGACTCAGTTTTACGACAGCTTCTCGTGAAGCTTATCAAATATTACCAGAAGAACTAAAAGAAGACCCTACTTTATTTCCTCCAGAGTCAATTATTGAAAGGTGTGAAAGTTTAGCTCCACTAGGTAAATATGAAGAAGTTTATGAAAGGTACTGGACTAAATTAAGAAGTGGATAATTTTCATTAATTGATAATTGATAATGAATAATGGATAATTACTCCTGGTTAAAACCATAAGGGAATTGAATACAAGGATATCTCCTAGCACTTTTTTTCTGCTTTAAAGGAGAGGCTTTAAAGCTAATATAGCAATTATCAATTATCCATTGGTAAAGGAGGAATAAGGAAGAAGACAAATTCCTGAGTTTATTTATGGAATTTTTCTACTAACTTTTTTAATTCATTGAATTTTCAGTAAAAGTTAATAAATTTCCTGGTTCCTGAAAATATAGAACCGAATATTACTCGATCAATTTTTAAACTTTTATAGCACTACAAAAAAGTGTTTAGGACATTGATAAAATTAAAATCATTATACAGTCATTAGTTTTGATTTAAGCTGATAACTGATAACTGATAACTGATAACTGATATGAATACACCTACTAAACCATCTGCTCCAGCTTTCCCTAATTCTCAGTCAAAACATGGTATAAGTCAAATATTTTCTAAACTTTTGGGTCCTGTAGTTTTACTAGGTCCAGCAGGTTTATGGTTACTGTTTCTATTAGTATTGCCAACTTTAGTAATTTTTGAGCTGAGTTTAGTAGAAAATATTCGACCAGGAGATTTAGTAATTCCTGACGGTATAGGTAACTATTTACGAGTATTTGACCCCTTGAATTTAAAGGTAATTTGGCGTTCAATATATTTTGCTATAGGTACAACAATTTTATGTTTATTGTTAGGGTTTCCTGTAGCTTATTGGATTGCTTTGATGTCACCGAAACAGTGGCGAAATCTACTTTTATTGGGTTTTATTCTGCCACTTTGGACTTCATCTTTGTTACGTTCTTATGCTTGGATTACAATTTTACGCCCTACTGGTGTATTAAACTCAATTATTGGAATTATCGGATTACCACCTTTGGAATTATTGAATAGAACTCCGGCAGTTTTGATTGGCATGAGTTATAGTTATTTACCTTATATTGTGACAGTTCTTTATGCTTCTTTAGAAAAATTAGATCGTAGATTATTAGAAGCATCATCCGATCTAGGTGCTACTCCTATACAAACTTTTTGGAAAGTAACAGTTCCTCAAAGTTTACCTGGTATTGCTGCAGGTTCTTTGTTAGTTTTTATTAGTTCTTTAGGAGATTTTGTTGACCCAGAATTATTAGGTGGTGCTTCGAGTATGACCGCTGCTCGATTAATTTATAACCAGTTTTTAGGAGCTACTCAAAATTGGGGTTTTGGTTCATCTTTGAGTATGGTTTTGATTTTTGGGGTGAGTATAGCGATCGCTCTTTTACTAAAATATGGTGATGGTAGACCATCCAAGTAAAGTCAAAAGTTAGAAGTCAAAAGTCAAAAGTCAAAAGTAATATAGCAGTTATTTAATCTATGAGGTACAGTTTTATATCCTCCCCCTTTATACTATCCCTTACCCATAAGTCTTATAAGCATTCCAGGGTGGGGAGTTTGGGGAGTTTGGGGAGATGGTTTAAGTAGCTAGTCAGAGTTCGCAAATGGTGAACTTGCCTTATTCACTTTTAGTAACCTCTGTCCTAGATATGAGAAATGGCAGATTTGTCTTCTCTTCCCCCTCTTCCCCCTCTCCTGTCAGGAATTCGATCTTATGTGAATAAAGCATAGCCCCTTTGTAAGGAGGGAGCCAACAAAAAGTCCCCCTTACAAAAAGGGATTTAGGGGGATTGTAATTACGCTTCATAACTGTGGGAATTGATATATAGTTTTTTTCATATTAACTATCACCATAAATTCAAAAGTTAGAAATCAAAAATGCTACTCCCTACTCCCTATTTTGAACAAAAAATCAAGATTAACGAACAAGTTAAAGATGACAAATACAGTAACAACTCAAGAAGATAATATCCCAATAGATATGTCTAAATCTCAGATAAAACCTCAACTTTCTTGGCAGGTAATATTGACAATTTTAATGTTCCTGTTTATGTACTTGCCAATTTTTGTATTGACTTTTTATAGCTTCAATAAATCTAAATACAGTGCTGGATGGGAAGGTTTTACTCTACAATGGTATGTCAAACTTTTTCAGGATACTAGGATTTTAGCTGCTCTCCAAAATAGTTTAACTGTAGCTTTTTTTGCTGTGGCTGTTTCAGCAGTTATTGGTACTTTAATGGCAGTAGGTTTGGCAAAATATAAGTTTCGTGGTAAGTCCTTATATCTGGGTATTTCTTATCTACCATTAATTATTCCTGATATAGCGATCGCTGTGGCTACTTTAGTATTTTTAGCTGCATTGGCAATTCGATTAAGTTTATGGACAATTATTGCAGCTCATATTGTTTTTTGTTTGGCTTATGTAGGCTTAGTTGTCTCTACAAGATTAGCAGATTTAGACCCCAATTTAGAGGAAGCGGCTCTTGATTTAGGAGCAACGCCAGTAGAAGCTTTTATTCAAGTATTATTACCCCAATTAATACCAGGAATTTTGTCTGGTTGTCTGCTAGCTTTTGTACTAAGTATGGATGATTTTTTAATTGCTAGTTTTACTTCTGGGAGTGGAGCAACAACATTGCCAATGGAAATTTTTAGTCGGATTCGTACAGGGGTAAAACCAGATATTAATGCTCTCAGTGTAATTTTAATTATAGGTTCAGGAGCAGTTGCTATTGTTGGGGAATTTTTGCGGAATAATGGTGAAGCAAAGAAGAAAAATCAGTAATCGGATATCAAATTCGGGTAGTTATAATTTGCCTAATCAATCTGAAATATCGGCAAATCATCCTTTAATAAATGTTTAGAGATTGAGTCTTTTTTGTGATGTAAAATTTGATTTATTGACGACATTTTTACTCTTTCATTAAGCAACTTTAATCGAGATTTAGTCAGATTATTGATAGTTACATAATCTTTAAATACTTACCAAGAGCTAATTTTGATGCCAAATAATTCTTATCATTAATTTTTATAGTTATCAGACCTTTGAACGAAGTCAGGAGTCAAAAGTTGTTTTTGTCACTAGGAATTAGATCGACCCTCCAAAAACATATAGCCTTATAATAAATTCATGCCTAGATAGTTATAGTAAAATGATGAAAAAACTGTTATTAAATTTCCTGCCGATGTAGAGGCAAAAATCAAATTAGAGTTGTTGGGATAAAAAACAATTTATTATGGTTATCAGACAGTTTTTAGTCAAAAATTAAACATTTTTACTCTCAGAAAAAATAAATATTATAAATTCTTACCTCCTGACTCCTGACTCCTAAGAACAAAGCTACTATAGTAATATTTTATGGAATTGGTATTAAAAGGCAGGCTTTTAGACCCAATTATTTTGATAATTATTAAATATATAGAATATATATAAAGTTCACCCTAAACACTAAAATAGAAACTGAAAATGGTTCTACAAATACCAGCTACCCCAGCAACCAAATCAGAACCAAGCGTAACTTGGACAGGACTACCAGCAGATTATATCTTACCAGATGACCCAGTGGAAAATATTCAGCAACCTGTCTTAGCAGCAGCACTTACTGATGCTTTAGGTGCGGCAAAATTCATTCAACCGCAAATCTTAATTGGTTCCAATTTCGGATTAGTAGCTACAGTCAACAAAAAAATAGTAGTCAAAGCTCCTGATTGGTTTTATGTCCCTCAAGTGCAACCTGTGGAAGAAGGAGTTATTCGTTGTAGTTACACTCCTAATCTAGAAGGGAAACCCATAGCTGTAGTTATGGAATTCCTTTCGGAAACAGAATATGGCGAACTATCAGTACGTTCCACTCCACCTTATGGGAAACTTTATTTTTATGAGCAAATTCTCAAAGTACCTACTTATGTAACTTACGACCCTTATGAATTAAGTATAGAAGTCCGTAGGCTGCAGGATGGAAGGTATAAATTAGAGTCAGCTAACGAAAAAGGGTATTTTTGGATACCAGAATTAGAGTTATTTTTGGGAATATGGCCAGGAGAAAGACTAGGGCAAAATATTAACTGGCTGAGATGGTGGGATAAGTCAGGAAATTTGTTGTTGTGGAGCAGCGAACAAGCCGAACAGGAAAAACAACGAGCTGAACAGGAAAAGCAAAGAGCCGAAAAATTAGCTGCTAAGTTACGGGATTTGGGTATAGATCCTGATTCTCTATGAGCAACTTAACTAAAGAATAGGGACTAACATGATATTCGATAGTATATGCCTAACAAAAACGGTTAATATTATAGCAGTTTTCATTAATATAGAGTACAGAGATTTGGGTTTAAAGGAAGAAGGAAGAAGGAAGAAATTTTGTAGTCTACCTTTGTGAAAACCGCTATAAATTACTTTAGTTGACTGTAATATCAGCAATGGGTTTTGAGAAGAAACCCTTACTGACTCCCAATTTATACACGGAGGTTATATGTAACATTCCAAAAAAGTTAATTTGCTCGACATGACATAACACAAGATAACAAGATAATTTATATGCCAGAACATCCCACCATTCGTAGAAACAAGAAAATTAGAAAAATACTACTGTTGATATTTTTGCCCATAGTTTCTGGTGTGTTAGTGTGGTTTGTGGGAAATACTATTTTGCTAAACTCAGCAGCAAAAGCTCCTGTTGATGCTTACTTGGTTTTGGGTGGTAGTATTAAACGGGAAATTTATATTGCTCAAGTGGCTAAACAATATCCTCAGATACCTATATTAATTTCTGCTGGTTCTAAAGATCCTTGTATTGTGGGATTATTTCAACGGGTAAATGCTCCTGTAGAACAGGTTTGGTTAGAACATTGCGCTAAATCTACTTTTGGTAACTTCTTTTTTGCTATGCCAATTTTGGAAAAATGGGGAGCGCGACATATTAAATTAGTCACATCTCCTAGTCATTTACCCAGAGCAAAGTGGTTGGCACAAATTATTCTAGGTTCTCATGGAATCTGGGTTGAAACTGATATTGTTAAGGAAATAGGTAGACCAGGAAATCAAGAATCTCACCTCAAGACAGGTTTAGATGTTATTCGTGGTTTGATATGGGCGGTGGAAAGTCAGGTAATAGAACCAAAATGTACGGATGTGGTAAAACTATCACAGGTCAATATGACACAATGGTGTAATGATGGTTTTCGTTGTGAGCATCAAGCCAAATTGAAGCAAGAGTCAATTTGTGGGAAAAAGGGAATAGGGAATAGGGAACAGAAGTAATGTCCTAAAGTATTTGCGTAGCGCTATAAAACTTCAACTATGAATTCCAAGTTTGAAAAAAGTAATGTTACAAAAAGGTGCATCTTAATCAGAGATACTTGAACTTATCCCACTATTCTAAAAATGCTTTATTTACTTAAGTAAAGTATTCGTGAAAAGCTGGATTTTTCGTTTTTATTTTAAGAGAAAATAGAATATTCTATCCCACATTTCCGAAGCTTTCCTACGGAATGGTGCGCAAACAGCTAGGAGTACTGATAACTGAAATGACTCCTGACTTCCCTATATCTGCTTGAGATATTCAATTTCAGTTGAATTTAGGTATCGCCACTCACCAGGCTTTAGTTCCCCAAGACGAAGATGAGCGATCGCTATTCTAACTAACCGCAGTGTGGGAAAACCTACTGCTGCTGTCATCCTTCGCACTTGACGGTTACGACCCTCTGTGAGGGTGATTTGTAACCATGCAGTGGGTACAGTTTTGCGAAATCGAATTGGTGGGTTGCGGGGTGGTAGAGAGGGTTCTGCAGATAACAATTTAACTTTTGCGGGTCGTGTTTGATAATTTTTGATCGTTACACCTTCCTGTAGTTGCTTCAATGCTTTTGTATCTGGTATTCGTTCTACTTGTACCCAATAAGTACGAGGATGAGCAAATTTAGGATCGGTTAGTCGATGTTGAAGTTGTCCGTGGTTTGTTAATAGTAAAAGACCTTCACTATCTTGGTCTAATCTGCCAACTGGATAAACTGAATCAACTGAAATATACTCTTTTAGAGTATGATGTTGATGGTTACTATCACGATTGTGAGTAAACTGACTCAAGACATTATAGGGTTTATTAAATAAAATATACCGATAAACCATAAATTTTAGTTATTATATACCAATCCTAAATAGGTTGTGACAAATCAAAAAGTAGATAAAAAAACTGAAACTCCCGTCTGTTGGCTGTTGGCTGTTGGCTGTTGCCTAAAAGTGGTAAGATTTTTATACACAAATACAATAGGATTGCCATAGATATAATATAACAGCTATCTCTATCATTATTGACCTTCTTCCTTCTTCCTTCTTCCTTCTTCCTTCTTCCTTCTTCTCAAAAAGTTTGAAGAATTGTTCGATCCCTTCCTTCTGCTTTTGCTTGATAGAGAGCTTCATCTGCTATTTTAATCAATTTTCCCCAGGAAGAGTCTAGTAAAGGAATAGTGCTTGCTACACCTAAACTCATGCTAACAAATTTTGATATTTGAGAACCAGCATTAACTAACTTTAAATCTAAAAGTCGCTTACGAATTAATTCTGCTACATGAAATCCTCCTGTACTATCTGTTTGAGGTAAGACAACTACAAATTCTTCCCCGCCGTAACGTGCTACTAAATCTGCTGGTCGCTTAACTTCTGCTTTAATCACATTAGCAACTGCTTGCAGACACCTATCTCCTGCTGGATGACCATAAGTATCATTGTAGCGCTTGAAATAGTCAACATCACATAGAATCAAAGCTATTGGTGCTTTTTCCCTTGCCATTCGTCGCCACTCCCTGTCCATATATTCCTCAAACATACGACGGTTAGCAATCTTAGTTAAACTATCAAAGTTAGCAAGTTCAACTAACTTTTGATTCGCAGTTACTAATTTTTGATATAGTTCTGACTGTTGTATAGCGATCGCTAACTGTCCAGCTAAACCTTCAAGAAATTCAATTTCTGAGGATTGCCATTTTCTTGGTTTTGAACAGTGGTGGACAATTAATAATCCCCACAATTGTTCTTGAGTATAATCAAAATTTTCATTAGATGTTTGTTCTGTATTAATCTTTGATATTGGTACTACTAAATTAGCTTTTACTTGAAACTGAGTCAGAAATTTAACATGATATGGAATTAAATCTGCTATAGGTATATGTTCTTGATTAGCAGATTTATCTTGTGCATTGTCACTCAATTCCTTCATACTTTCTACAACAGATTCTTGACTAGAAGTAACAGATTCCATAACTACTTCTCCGGTTCCATCTAGCTTAAATTTATATATCAGTACCCTGTCCGTTTTGAGAAATTTTCGGATTTCATCTACTGTAGTTTTGAGAATATCATTGAGGTTTAATGATTGACGTATCCGTTCTTGAAGAAATGTCATAAATCTGGCAGTTTCTGTTTGCTCTTTTAATTCTTTTGCAAGTTGATTAATTTGCAAAATTCGACGGACTCGCTGACGTAAAACAGGTACTTTAATTGGTTTAGTAATATAATCCATCGCACCAACAGCGAAGGCTAGATCAACAGATTCTTTGTCTTCAAGAGAAGTAATTATTAATAATGGAGTCTGATAAAGTAAAGGATTAGTATCTAGGTTATTATCTGGAAAAAATTTATTTGATAAATTCTGACTAAAAAGCTCTTGTAATTTAACACAACAAGTAAAGCCATCAATTTCTGGCATTATTGCATCTATTAAAATTAAATCTGGTATCTTAAGACTACATTTTTCTAAGCATTCTTTGCCACTTTTTGCTTCTATTATTTGATATCCTTCTGATTCTAATGCTTTACGCAGCAGATAACGTATAGGTTGTTCGTCATCTACTATCATTATTACAGAGGAATTATTCTGCGATTTTTGGGTATTCATAAAAATTTTAATTAAAAAATACTATTAGTTAACAATCTATTAGCTTTCAGCTATCAACAAGAGAAGCGTTCAAATTCGCCTTGTAGATGTCAAAAAATGTCTCTAATACTAACGAATGACTACTATTTAAATGGTAAATTATTAGAATATTTTATCCAATATATTGTACAGTTGCAATTGTTTAATTGGTTTATTTAGTAAGGCTGCTAAATTTAGTTTTTGGAGCTGATTTTTTGTAGGGGATTTACCAATAGGAGTTAACATAACTAATGGCAGATATTTATACTTAGGTATTTCTCTAATAGCAATAGCAATTGCGACTCCATTCATTTCTGACATTTCCATACCAATGATTATTAGATCAAAATTTTGATGTTGGTCAGCAGTTCCATTTTTGAGCATATTTATTGCTGCAATACCTGATGTTGCAGTATGAGATAAAATTCCCCATTGGTTAAGTTGGTGAGTTAAAATTTTTAAACAAGAAGGATGATCGTCTACAATTAATAATCGTTTATCAGCTAAGTTACTGATAGGATTAAATTGAATAGTCATATTTTTATTAACTTTTGCTGTTAGGGTAAAATGGAATGTAGACCCTATTCCTTCTTGACTTTCAACCCACATTTTACCACCCATCATCTCACATAAACGTTTACTGATAACTAATCCTAATCCTGTTCCTCCATATTGTCTAGTTGTGGAACTATCTACTTGACTGAATGGTTGAAATAATTTGTGCATTTTGTCTCGAGGAATCCCAATTCCAGTATCTTTTACAGCAAATTTTATTTCATACAAATTATTTGCTATATTCTGTTGAGAATCGCTGCTATATTCGGGAATTTTTAAGACTTCTGAATTTGGAGAATTAATAATATTTTCTGACCATGGTATTTGTTGAGCTGAAACATTAACTAAAACTTCCCCTTTGGCTGTAAATTTAACAGCATTAGTAATTAAATTAACTAAAATTTGACGTAATCTTGTTTCATCCCCTAAGATTATGTTTGGTGTATTATCTTCAATAAAATAAGCTAATTCAATTTTCTTGTTAACTGCTTGAATAGCAAGTAAATCAATACACTCTTCCAGACATAATCTTAAATTAAAAGGTCTTTCCTCAAAATCCAATTTATTAGACTCAATTTTAGAGAAGTCAAGAATATCATTAATAATTCTTAGAAGTGCAATGCTACTAGTATGGATATCATTGACATACTCTTCTTGTTCTGAATTCAAATTAGTATCAATTAATAAAGAATTCATACCAATTATTCCATTCATTGGAGTCCGTATTTCATGGCTCATAGTAGCCAAGAATTGACTCTTCGCTTTATTCGCTACTTCTGCTGCTTGTCTTGCTTCTTGAAGAGCAATATTTTGTGTAACAAGCTGTTGATGTTGGCGAGTTTCTTGCTCTAATAAATGAGCATGGGCAAGAGCAATTCCTACTTGTTGAGCAACAGCTTCTAAGAGTTCAATTTCATCTTTTTTCCAACTACGATAGCGATCGCATTGATGCAAACAAATAATTCCATTTGGTTTATCTTGATATGAAGTACGAACTACTAACATAGATTTTAATTCTCTGCGAAGACAACTTGATGCAGAAACTTTGGTTTGTACTAGGGGATCTGTATAAATATTGTCTGAAGCGATCGCTCGATCCTGTGCTAACAGTTGCTCTATATGAGGGTTGTCAATTATTGGAGACTCTAAATTCATAATTGATTCATATCCAGTTTCTAAATATTCTGCTACTAATGGTAGTTTTGGCACTGGCCCTGTTTGATAGGAATGAATTACACAACGGTTGACTAGAAAGGCTTGACCTATTTGTTGTGCAGTAGTATCAAATATCCTTTGTGTATCTAAGCTTTGGCGAATCTCTTGAGTAATTTTTCCCAACAGAAGACTACGTTGTAATTGTTTTTGTAGAGCTAAGTGAGTTAAATTTTGTTCAATGGCACTAGCGAGAACATTTGTTACTGCTTGTAAAAAGTGAACATCATCTTGAGTGAAAGTATGTTTTTTTCTGGTATAAGTGGCTAATATTCCTGTAGGTTGATGGTTCCCTGGAATAATTAAACTGCTAGCGCTCACAATACCTTGATCTAACAATGGTTTCAAACCTGGAAACTCAGTAATTTTAGTGCTAAAGTCTTCAATTACAACTGGTTTGTGAGCAGCTAAAGTATACGTAATTAAAGAGTCAAACCCTTTACTAACTACTGGTAGAGTCATTAAAGTTTGGGGGTTACTGACACTGGCTTTAATTTGCCAAGTTTGAGTATCTGATGGCTGCAAAATCTGACAATAGTCGAGTTGTAAAGTCTGACATACCAAGGAAACTGCTTCTGACATGAGTTTCGGTATCGATATACTTTCAAGAGCGCATTGACTTAATTTTGCTACTGCTGCTGCTGCTAGGGCTTGAGTAGCTAATTTTTGCTCTGCTTGTTTGCGTTCGCTAATATCGCGCAAAATCATTGTAAACACAGTTTCATCTTTTAATTCTATTTGTGAAATTGATGCCTCTGCTGGAAATTCTGTACCATCTTTTCGCCTCCCAATAATTACAGCAAGTTTATGTTTTGTCTTATGATTTTTTCCCTCTACAGAGTTGTTGAATTTTGACTCCTGCCAAACAACTAACTGACTAAATGACTGCCCCACAACCTGATGACTTTGATAACCAAATATTTTTTCTGCCCCTTGGTTAAAAAGTTGAATAATTCTATTTTGATCCACTGAGATAATTGCATCTTCAGCCATATCTAAAATACTTGCTAAACGAGCCTCTGATTTTTTTAGAGCTTCATAAAATGCTATCCGTTCAGATATTTCATTTTCTAGCTTTTGATTTAACTCTCTTAACTCAGTAGTTCTTTGTTGTACCCTAACTTCCAAATTTGCATTTAGAAGACAAATTTTTTCTTCAGCTAAAATACGTTCTCTAATTTGTTTTTGTAGTGCCTGATTAGTTGCTTCTAGTTCGATAAGATTAGGTATTGCTAGAAATTTCCGAGCTAAACGAACAAGAAATATTAATGTTAATATAGAAACTATGACTGTGATACCCTTAACTAATCCTAATAGCCAATAATAATGATGCCCTAGTGTCCAAAGTTCTTGAGTCTGAGAGATACCACTAAAAATTATCAAAACTGCCAACATCCAAAAAGTTAGATTGAACGGCATATTTGGTCGTCTAATCAGACAGTAAATAAGTATTAGTGCGATAAAACAATAGGTTAGTGCTATAAATAAATCTGATGTGAGATGAAATAAGATTAACCCTGACTGTAGTAGATAATAACTTCCATGAGGAACAAATACACTTACACCTATAGTAGATTGAAATAACCCTAACATATAAGACCTCCCACTATTTCCTATTGTCTGTTGTCTTAAGTATTTAATGATATGTTTATATCACAAATGTAAATGTTATATAATTATGATTATTGTCTGAAAAAAACATATCAAATTAAATTGAAATGCTCAATAGTCCTATTCAAGTAGCAATTACCTTAGGAACTCGCCCCGAAGCTATTAAACTAGCACCAGTTATCCAACTTTTTCAAAATTCTCCTGATTTTAATACCCTAGTAATTTTAACTGGTCAACATAGGGAAATGGTTGCCCAAGTAATGAAATTATTTGATATTAACCCCAACCAGGATTTAGCAATTATGCAAACTAGGCAAACATTGACAGACATTATCTGCCGAAGTTTGCAAGGATTAGAAGAATTGTTTCTACAGTTACAGCCCCAATTAGTATTAGTCCAAGGAGATACTAGCACCGCTTTTGCTGCTGCCCTAGCTGCATTTTATCAAAAAATTCCTGTTGGTCATGTGGAAGCAGGTTTACGGACGAATGATTTGTTTAATCCTTATCCCGAAGAGGCAAACCGCCGTTTAATTTCTCAAATAGCTCAACTGCATTTTGCTCCTACAACTTTAGCTATGGAAAATTTACAAAAATCTGGAGTAGTGGGGGAAGTTCATCAAACAGGAAATACGGTAATTGATGCCTTGCTAAAGGTAGCAGAATCTCAACCTCAATGTCATATTAATGGTTTAGATTGGGTCAAATATCGGGTCATATTAGCAACAGTTCATCGGCGGGAAAATTGGGGAAAACCTTTAGAAAAAATTGCTCAAGGATTTCTGCAAATTTTAGATAAGTTTCCTGATACTGCTTTGGTTTTACCTTTGCATAAAAATCCTACAGTTAGGGAACCTTTAACAGCAATTTTAGGCAGTCATTCAAGAATATTTTTACAGGAACCTTTTGATTATAGTGAGTTAGTAGGAGCTATTCAAAATTGTTATTTAATCTTAACTGATTCTGGGGGGTTACAAGAAGAAGCTCCGAGTCTAGGTAAGCCTGTATTAGTATTACGAGAAACAACGGAAAGACCAGAAGCAATAATGGCAGGAACTGCTAAACTTGTTGGTACTAATACGAGTAATATTGTGGCTGCTACAGGAGAATTATTAAGTGATATTAGTAAGTATAAAAAAATGGCAATGGCAATTAATCCTTTCGGTGATGGTTATGCCTCGGAAAGAATTATCAAAATTGTACAAAGTTATTTAAGTTAAGGGCATAGGGAATAGGGAATAGGAAAGAGAAAAAAATTGTATCTTATATGAAATACAAAAAATTGTACAAATCTACAAATCTCCCCATCCCTCAATCTCCTTATCAATTGATTTTGTAATGTGAATACTCAAATTTTGGTAGTCGTAAAAACGAAACCCACCCACGAATACTCTAATTTATCTTTAACTCTCTGAGGTCATCTAGAGCTTGTTGATATAACTCTTGATTTCCTTGTTTCTTATATAACTTAACAGCTTTTTCCAAATCTTTAATAGCTTGTTTTGTATTCCCTTGTTCCTGGTAAACCGCACCCCTATTATTGTAAGCATCAGCATCCTGGGGATTAATTTCAATTACTTGAGTCAAATCAGCGATCGCCTGTTTATATTTTCCTTGCTCAAAATATGCTAAACTCCTAATATGGTAAGCTTTTGCATAAGTGGGATTGATTTCGATTACTCGGCTAAAATCAGCGATCGCCTGTTTATATTTTTTTTGCATATCGTAGATAAAACCCCTGTTATAGTAAGCATCAAGGTAGTTAGAGTTTAGTTTAATGGCTTGGTTATAGTCGGCGATCGCCTGTTTATATTTTTTTTGCTCCGAGTAACTATTACCCCGATTATAGTAAGCTTCAGCATAATTAGGATTGAGTTTAATGGCTTGGTTATAGTCGGCGATCGCCTTTTGATGCTTTCTTTGGTTAGAGTAAATATTACCCCGGTTATAGTAGGCTACAGGATCGTTGGGATTAAGTTCAATAACTTGGTTGTAATCAGCCAGTGCTTTTTTATAGTCTCCTTGGCTATTGTAGATACTACCCCGGTTATTGTAAACTTGGGTTAAATTGGGTTCAAGTAGAATGGCTTGGTTGTAATCAGCTAGTGCTTTTTTATGTTCTCCTTGGTGAGAGTAGACATTACCCCGATTTGTATAGGCATTAGCACCTTTGGGATTAATTGAAATTGCTTTGTTGAAAGTAGCTATCGCCTTTTGATACTTTCCTTGAATTTCGTAGACAACGCCCCGGTTGTTGTGGAAATCAGAGTCATGGGGATTAAGTAGAATGGCTTGGTTATAATTAGCAATTGCCTGTTGATACTTTCCCTGAATATAGTAAATAACACCCTGATCATTATATACAGCAGCATCTTGGGGATTAAGTTCAATAGCTTTATCGTAATCAGCCAGTGCCTGCTCATACTTCCCTTGGTTATAGTAAGCAATACCCCGATTGTAGTAAGCACGAGCATCATTAGGATTAAGTTTAATAGCTTTGTCGTAATCAGCCATTTCCTCAAAAGAAGTCATAGTTAAACACCACCTTGATTTAGAAAAATATAAATAATAATACTTAGTCTAACCTAAAAAATTAATGACAAACTACATTACAGATTTACTTTTGATTAAATCTGCTTCTAAGAGCCATTTATATTGAGCAAATGTCAGGGAAATTGTGTATAATTATTATACCTATTTAAAATAAACCATGAATAAACCAGAGCAAAATTGGCAGATTTCTAGGGAAAATCCACGATGGGGCGAACGTTTTACCATCACTCAAGGTGATATTATCTATCAACAAGTCGAGGCGATAGTCAATCCTACTGACAATAATCTGCGCAGCTACGGGTTATGTAGCAAAATTCATCAAGCAGCAGGAGAAGGACTCAGATACGCCACCAGACAAATAGAATGGCTTGAAACTAGCCAAGCCAAAATTACCAACGGTTATCAACTTCCCGCCTCATACATAATTCATACTTGCGCCCCGGTTTGGGATAAAACTAATAGCCAGATATCCAGCAAACAGCTAGCCAAATGTTACCGCAACTGTCTCCGTTTAGCAGCAGAAAACCAAATTCATAGTCTCGCCTTTCCCTGTATTAGTACAGGAATGCGTGGATTTCCCAAAGATTGGGGTGCCAAAATAGCTCTAACAGAAGCTTTGACATTTTTGCAAAATAACTCTCTCCCGTGGAGAATAATTTTTGTCTGTTGCGAACTAGATGATTACGAACAATATCAGATCAACCTACCAAATTTTATCACTTCCCCCGCTTCCTCAGAAAAACCTGAAGCACAAATAGCTAAACAGTTAGTTGCTAAAATTTCATCTGAGCATCGAGTTGCAATTATTGGCAGTACCTCATTTTGGGGCATGAATACTGAGGCAATATGTAATGCTACTGGCAGAAAACTTGCTACTTTAGGAGAAAATTTAGCTCTATTAACAGGTGGAGTTACTGGTATACCAGAAGCAGTATCCTATAGTTTTTGGCAAGAATGTAGCCAGCAAAATCAACCTGCCTCAGTTTACCACATTCAGCCAGAAGGATTTGAACCCTGGGAATATGGTACAAATCTGTATGGAGGCAAAACTTTATTTGAGCGTCGAGAAATTTTAGCTCACATGGCATCAGTATATATGCTCATAGAAGGAGGCCCAGGAGCAAAACAAGAAGCAGAAGTTGCAATAGAAGCGGGGGCGATGGTAATCCCAGTGGGAGTGACAGGAGGTTTTGCCAAGGAACTTTATCAACAAATGTCTCGTCCTTACTATATACCATCTGAGTTGTGGCAACAATTAGGGCAAGAAAATATTTCATCAGAAATAGTCGGGGAGACGATCGCGCAAATTCTTCAAAAAATATGGCAACGTCCAAAAGATGTGATATTTGAGCCAGAGAAAAAAATTGTTACCGATTTAGAATTGCACTCCGCATTAGGAGTTAACTACAGAAAATTGCAAGATTTACTAGCAACATCTCAATGGCAAAAAGCAGACAGAGAAACTTTCCGCCTATTTTGTGAAATTGCTTTGAGGGAAGAAGTACACCAAGGTGTTCGGGAAATCAGAGAGATTTTGAAGACAATAGACAAAAGTATTCAATCTGAGAGATTTCAGGAACTTACTCACTTGCTACAGCATTACCAAAAAATGCTTGGGAGTATTCATCAGCAGGAGTTTCCCACTTCTTCATTTTATGGTTATCTTCCCGGTTGCCTGAATGGAAAGTTTATTCACAAATTGCCTTTACTAGATTTCCAAACAATTGACTTACTCTGGGTAGTATATTCTCGAGGGCGTTTTGGTTTTAGTGTGCAGGAAAGAATTTGGCTCACGCTATGTACTCAAAATGAAGACATGACAACGGTAGAGGATAATTTCATCAGTTGTGTGGGGCGTGGTTATTCTCAAACTGGTGATGCCTATCGGGAGAGTGAAGTTAATTTCACCCTAAATTCTCCAGAGGGGTTGTTACCTTGGCTAAACTGGTATGATGCTGAAGGTAATCTTCACGGTATAGAGTGTGATAACAAGTTAACTTATTTAATCAGTAAGTTGTCTGCGAGGGGTATTTTTAAGAAGCTATGGCGACAGCGAATTCGGGAAAGACTAGAGGCGGGAGAGAATAATTTTTCTAACTCTGTGCTGAGTGGTTTAGGTTTGCAGGGTTTAAATTTTCAAGGTGCTAATCTCAGGGGGGCTAATCTCCAGAATGCTAACTGTGAGAGAGGAAACTTTACTGAAACTGATTTGAGGGGTGCTAATTTAGCGGGGGCAAAATTTTCGGTAGGAGCATTCGAGGAGGCAATTGTTGATGGAAATGAGGTTAGCGATCGCCAATGGTTAAAACCTTATGTGATTCTAATTGTTGATGATTCTATTATTGTGCGTCAAGTTTTGAGTACAACTTTTACAAATGCTGGCTATCAGGTGGAAATAGCTAGAGATGGGTTAGAAGCTTGGAATAAACTGCAAAATAATCTACAAGTTGACATGATTTTCTTGGATATAGAAATGCCTAATATGAATGGCTATGAACTAACTACAAAAATCAGGAATGATTCTCGGTTAAAAGATATGCCAATAGCTGTTATGAGTAATCGTGCTACGATGAGAAATAAGCATAAAAAAGAGCAGCAAGAATTTAACTATTGTGGTTATCTGGCAAAACCTTGTGATGAAGAAGTCTTGTTAGAAACAGTTAAGAATGTTTTCAATAAACAAGCCCGGCCTTGAAGAAGTCAGAATTCAGAATTCAGAAGTCAGAAGTTATAATTTATATCAAGTAATATAAGATTAAACCACATTAATATAGATCAAAAATCCTGTAAAATTATGAAAATTTTGCTAAATTATCTGACAATTATACTTAGTTTATTTGCCCTGCAAAATATTGCTTTAGCAGAAATAAATACTCTATCATCCAATAAAAAATCGACTCATTTAGGTTGGGTTGAGGAAGGAAACCAAACATATATAGATTCTTATTTGCTTGTTCAAAATTTAGCCAGCGAAAGTATAATAACTACTCTAGAAAAACAACCTAAAAATTCTCAGTCAGAAAAAATATTTCCTACTAACTCCCAACCTCAAACACCAAAGGAAAAATTAGCCGCAGCAGACCGACTTTATTTAGCAGGAGAAAAAGCAGCAGCCGAAAAACTTTATCGAGAAGTAAAAGAACCATTTTCTGAAGATATTGAAACACAAGTCGATCGCCCTCAACCAATTTACGAACTGACAGAATTACCTGTAAAAGCTCAAAAATATTGGGAACAAGTACAAAAAGGTTTAGCCAGAAATATAAAAACTCAAATATTCGTATCTTTAGAACTATTAGTCAAAGAATATCCCCAATTTATTCCAGGTCATATTCAACTTGCAGAAGCATTTAAAAATTATCAAGAAATAGAATTAGCTTTAGAAGTATTAAATCAAGCAGTAGCTTTATATCCCAACGAACCAGAATTAGTTAAAGCCACAATTGCCGCCCTAGCAGATGACAAACAATGGTTAGAAGCCACTTTATTTGCCCAACAATTTGCTTTAATGAATCCCGAACATTCCCAAGTTAATGAATTTAATCAATTAGCAGAAACCTACAGGAAAAAATTTCAGTCTCAGCTCAAATCAAGATTAAGAAGAAATGCAATTGCTAATATTGTGACTGGAGCATTAGGGGTAGCTATTACTGGCAATCCATTGGCAGCTATGAATGCAGTTCAAACAACATCAATGATGCTCCGAGGAGAAGCAAGAATTGGTAAAAATATAGCCAATTCTGCTAGAAAAAGTTTACCTATGATTGAGGATAAAGAAATTCTCAAATATGTCAATGATATGGGCAAAAAACTTGCGGAAATGACAGGTAGAAATGAGTTTGAATATAATTTTTATATAGTCAATGATGAAAACCTCAATGCTTTTGCTTTACCGGGAGGGCAAATATTTATAAATTTGGGAGCAATAGTTAAAACTAATTCTGAAGCAGAATTAGCAGGTTTAGTTGCTCACGAACTAGCCCATACTGTATTATCCCATGGATTTAAGTTAATGTCTGAAGGTAGTTTAGTTACTAGCATAGTGCAATATGTTCCTTATGCGGGAGGTGCAGCTAGTAATTTAATTGTGCTCAACTATAGTCGCAAAATGGAACGTCAAGCAGATGTATTAGGAACAAAAATTTTAGTATCAGCCGGTTATGCTGCCGATGGGCTAAGAAATCTTATGGTTACTCTCAATGAAGGCAAAGAAGATCTTGGTATTCTTGCTTGGTTATCTACTCATCCAGAGACAGCAGAAAGAGTAAGTTATTTAGAAGAATTAATTGTTAATAGTGGTTATAATCGTTACGCTTATGAAGGGGTGGTATATCATGGCAAAATGCAGGCAAGAGCTAAAGCTTTATTAGTAGAAAAGAAAAAAGATTTTTCAGGAATTTAGATACTTCTTGAAATAGAGGGAAAATAAACCTCAAAAATATCAGGTGGTGGTGCATAGTAATGGTAGAGAGAGTGTGGGGAGATGGGGAGATGGGGAGATGGGGGGATGGGGAGTGCGGGAGATGGGGAGTGCGGGAGATGGGGAGATGGGGGGATGGGGAGTGCGGGAGAAATTAAAAATTATATAACTTAACCATTACCATGCAGGACTACCAAATATCATAGCTCAAAAAGTCTAATGGTGAAGGCAGGGAGTAGTTAAGAGTCAAGAGTTGGAGGGAGTTCGTAAGAAGGTCGTTGGAAAAATTATCCCTTAATTTTTCGGCCTTCCGGAGTGCCTAAAATCCTAAATTTTTGAACTTAATAGACCTAAAAGCTGGCACTTTTAAGGGTATCTAAAAAGGCTGAAAGCTTGATCTTGAAAAGCTTTTATATTTAATCAGCAAACCATAATTAATAGGACTTACGCAGTACAAAGTAATTTTCGTCATTGCCACCGAAAGAGTTTGCGGAGCAGTCCGGAACGGATAGCAATCTCAAATCCTACTTTTTCGTATCTCATGCGTAAGTCCTGTTTCATATACTTGGAATCTAGTCTAATATTATGTCCGCTTAATTAGTTATAAAAAAAACTTTCTCCTCCTCATCCCGATCTATTCTTTTTTCCTCCTCTTTTCCCTCCTGACTCCTCCCTAATTATTTATAACTGTTCATCCGGACATGATATAACAATCTTATTCGAGTTGTGATATACTTCAAGCTATGAAAAAAAAATCATATTCTCACGAATGATTTAGGGTAAAAATTCAGTTTTTGGGTTGCCTTAAAAACTTTTTTTTTAAGTGTTCAGGGTTAAGCATTTAGCTTTTTAAAATGGGATTTTAATCCCTCCTATTTGGGTTGCCTTAAAAGCTTTTTTTTAAAGTGTTTAGGGTTGATCATTCATATTTTTAGAAGGAGATTTAAACCCCTCCTAAAATTGAACCAGGATTCAGCACTCAGCTAGTTAAACATTTTTGAAAAAATAGCTTACGGCGGTTTTCATATGAATAAACCACAATGATACTAACCCCTAACTCCGTACGGACGTTCGCATTTTTGTTATGCAACGTCCCTACATCCTGACTCCTAACAATGAGTTTAGTGGTCTAATCAACTGAAAAGCGCTGTAAATCTTATTTAAAGAATACTAAATTTTTTGTTTTTATCGCCATAAATACTACAACTGCAGAAGTTTATTATGAAAACTAATATATTAGAATCTTCGAGTATAACAGCTCTGACTATAATTTTAGGCACATTAGCCGCAACTCCCGCTAACTCTCAACCTATAACTCCAGCAAACGACGGTACTAACACAACAGTCAATCAAAACGGCAATCAATTTAATATCGAAGGTGGCACTCGTAATGGGGCTAACCTATTCCACAGTTTTGACAAATTTAACGTCCCCACCAACCAAACCGCGAATTTCCTTACCACCCCAGACACTAGCAACATTCTCGGTAGAGTCACAGGAGGAAATGCCTCTTATATTAATGGTCTTATTCAAGTTATCGGGGGTAACTCCAATCTTTTCTTGATGAACCCCGCAGGCATAATGTTTGGCCAAAATGCCACCCTCAATATACCTGCTTCATTCAGCGTTACGACTGCTACAGGTATTGGTTTTGACAACAACAATTACTGGTTTAAAGTTATGGGGACAAACGACTACTCAAACTTAGTCGGAAACCCCAGTGGCTATAGATTTAACGTCTCAAATCCGGGAGCTATAGTTAATGAAGGAAATTTACACTCTGGAGAAAATCTCACTTTATTAGGTGGAACAGTTATTAATACTGGGGAACTCTCTACAACAAATGGAAATATTAACATTGCAGCAGTAGAAGGTGGTAGTGTCTTGAGAATATCTCAACCAGGACATTTATTAAGTTTAGAAGTAGATTCCAGAATAGAAGATATTTCTAATTTAGACACTCTATCTTTACCAGGATTATTGACAGGTGGAGCAGAAAACAACGCTACATCTATTATTGTTAATAGTAATGGTGAAATTGAATTAACAGATAATACAATAATTGCCGATACACCAGGAAATGTATTTGTTTCGGGAAATATAGATTTATCAACTCAAGATTCAGAAAGTAATTTTATTGTTTTAGCTAATAACGATATAACAATTAATAATTTAATAGAAAGTCCTGGATTTGTGGAATTCAAAGCAGGTCAAAGTATTAATATAAATGCGGATATTGACACATCAGTTGGGAATGGAAATATTGATTTGTTTGGTAATAATGATGAGATGAATATTGCTAACCGGAGTGAAGGGGCAGCATCAATAAATCAATTAGATGGAACGACCTTAAATACTGGAAGTGGAACTATTAATATTGAGTTAGGAAATTTGGGAGAGGTAGGTGATATAAATCTGGCAAACTTAACCACAACAGGAGAAGTTTTAGTTAATGCTAATGGCGGGAATATTGCTAGAGTTTCTGAGAATTCTTTGATAAATGCGGGTAGTGTTTTATTTCAAACTTCTGGCAGTGGAGGAATAGGTTTAACTGATGCACCTTTGCAGTTGAATGTGGAAAATTTAGAGGCGGTTTCTGGTAGTGGAGGGGTATTTTTTGATGTAGGGAATGTGAATATTGGTGGTGTGAGTGAGGATGTGAATGGTATTTCGACTAGGAATGGGGGTGATATTATTCTTGAGAGTGAAGGAGATGTGACTGTTACGGAAGACATTTTTACTGATGTTGTTGCTGATGGTGAAACAGGAGGCGATATTAATATCGCTGTTCAAAACCTTTCTGTTATTAACGGTGCTGCGATATCGGCCAGTACCTTTGCCAAAGGGGATGCAGGGAGTGTTGATATTACTGTAGAGGGTACTTTATTATTTGATGGAGTATCCCCAGAAAATATTTCATTTGATGATATAGAATCTATAGAATCTGTAGATGACTTACAAGGTGGGGGATTTTCAATAGTAGGATCAACAGCAGAAGGGAATGGGGGGGATGTAACTATTACCACTAACTCTCTGGAAGTTATTGATGGTGCCATTATAGATGCCGCTACCTTTGGCAAAGGGAATGCAGGAACTGTGGAAATTCATGCTGCTGATACTATCGTCTTTGATGGTGGATACTCAGAAGATTTGACTGGAGCATTTAGCTCAGTCGAAGAAGGAGCAGAAGGGAATGCGGGTGGGGTCACTATTACCACCGGGTCTCTGGAAGTTATTAATGGTGCTATTATAGATGCCGCTACCTTTAGCAAAGGGAATGCAGGAAGTGTGGAGATTAATGCTACTGATACTGTCGTCTTTGATGGAGCTGAAGTCGGTAGCCAAGTGGGAGCAGAAGCAGAAGGGAATGGGGGAAATGTAACTATTACCGCCGACTCTGTGAAAGTTATTAATGGTGCTGAAATATCTGCCGAGATGAAGGGCAAAGGTACTGGGGGGGATATAAGTATTACTACCGCGTCTCTGGAAGTTACTAACGGTGCTTTTATAGATGCTAGTACCTTTGGTATAGGGGATGCAGGAAGTGTAGATATTCATGCTACTGATACTGTCGTCTTTTTTGATGGAGGAAACTCAGAAATTCCGAGTGGAGCATTTAGCTCAGTGCAAGAAGGAGCAGAAGGGAATGGGGGGGAGATAAGTATTACCACCGGGTCTCTGGAAGCAAAAAATGGTGCTCAAATATTGGCCAGTACCCAAGGCAAGGGAAATGCAGGAAGTGTGAAAATTCATGCTATTGATACTGTCGTCTTTGATAGAGCTTTTGTCGGTAACCAAGTAGTAGGACGAGAAGCAGAAGGGGATGGGGGAAATGTAACTATTACCACTGGGTCTCTGGAAGTTATTAATGGTGCTTTTATGTCTGCCGGTACCTTTAGCAAGGGAAATGCAGGCAATGTGGAGATTAATGCTACTAATACTGTCGTCTTTGATGGATCTGGAGTCGAGAGCCAAGTGGGACCAGGAGCAGAAGGGAATGGGGGAAATGTAACTATTACCACCGGGTCTCTGGAAGTTATTAATGGTGCTGAAATATTTGCCCGTACTGCAGGAAAAGGGGATGCAGGCAATGTGGAAATTCATGCCACTGATACTGTCGTCTTTGATGGTGTCGTCTTTGATGGTGAAAAACCAAAAGGCTCTGGAGCATTTAGCCCTGTGACATCAGGAGGAGAAGGGAATGGGGGAAATGTAATTATTACCACCCGGTCTCTGGAAGTGAAAAATGGTGCTCAAATAAATGCCAGTACCTTTGCTAAAGGGAATGCAGGCAGTGTCGATATTCATGCTACTGATACTGTTGTCTTTACTGATACTGTAGTTTTTGATACAGGAGAATCAAAAATTTTAATTTCCAGTGGAGCATTTAGCAGTGTACAAGAAGGAGCAGAAGGGAATGCAGGAGGTGTCACTATTACCACAAGGTTTCTGGAAGTGAAAAATGGTGCTGACATATCTGCCAGTACCCTTGGTAATGGAGACGCAGGCAATATCAGTATTACCACAGACACTCAATTAACCCTCACCGAAAACGCCCAAATCTCAGCCTTCAGCGAAAGCAGTGGAAAAGGAGGCAACATCATCCTCTTTGCCCCAGAAACCCTCAACATTCAAGGCAATGGACAAATAACAGTCCGCAGCAGCGGAGCAGGCAACGCTGGCCAAATTGACATTATCAGCCCCAACGTCACACTGTCCGATGGCATAGACATAACAGCCTTCACATCAGGCGCAGGCAACGCTGGAACTATCAACCTAGAAGGCGAAAATATCAACCTCCAACCCAATACCAAAATACTAGCCTTCACCGAAAAAACCGGGGACGGAGGTAACATCACCATCAGAGCCACAGAAGCACTTAACCTAGGAGCAGACAGCCAACTATCAGTAGAAACCAATAGTGCTGGAAAAGCCGGAAACATAGAAATCGCTACCCCCCAACTCAGCATCGGTGAAAACGCCCAAATTAGCGCAACAGTCAACATCGGAGCCACCAGCACCGAAGACGGAGGCAACATCACCATCAACGCCAACCAACTCGACATTACAGGGCGACTCGGAATATTCGCCGAAACTGAAGCCGACGCCAACGCCGGTAAAGTTGCCCTTTCTCCCTACAAAAACGACACAGATATAGAAATAAAATTCAGCAACGACGGCTTCATCTCCGCCTCCACATCATCGACAGGAAACGGAGGCAACATTGATATCAAAGCTCCAGAAAAAATAAATATTTCAGGAGAAGGTAGAATAACAGTTGAAACAGAAGGCAGTGGCAGCGCAGGTACCATCAACATCGAAACCAAAAACCTCACAATAGCCGAAAACACAACCATATCAGCATCCACATCCGACAGCGGAAAAGGAGGCACCATCAACATTAACCCTAGCCAAACATTCCAACTAGAAGGTCAAATACTAACAGAAACCAAAGACACAGGAGATGGAGGCACTATCAACATCAACACAGGAGAAATGAACGCCTCCAACAGCACCATATCCGCCCGAAGCACCAACAGTGGAAATGCAGGAGAAATTAGTATCGAAGCCGAAAACAACATAACCACAGGAATTATTACCTCCGAAGCCAGCAGTCAAACCCAAACCGCCGACGGTGGCAACATTAGTATTACCAGCGAACAAGGAGAAATCAACGCCACCCAACCCATCCAATCATTTTCTAACCGAGGCAACGCCGGAGATGTCACCCTCCAAGCAGAAAACAATATAACAACCAATACCATAAGTTCCCACGGACAAAAACAAGGCGGTGAAATAACCATAACCTCAGAAACCGGAAACATAGACACCAGCAACGGAGACTTCCTAGCCAACTATTCAGGAGGAGGCAACGCAGGCGATGTTAACCTAGAGGCACCCCAAGGAAATATTACCACTAACAATCTGTACTCCTTCGCCGACGGAGACGGAGGAAAAATCACCCTCCAAGCAGGAAGCGACATCAACCTCAAAGAAAATAGTAATATTATCTCCGCATCCGAACCACCAGAAGAGCAGGGGAGCGGGGGAGCAGGAAAAGGAGGAGATATTATTCTCGAAGCAGGAAACAATATTAACACTACGACTGCTAGAATATTTTCTGGTGCAGACGAAGGCGACACAGGAAAAATTGATATTATTGCCGAAGGCGCAATAGAAACAGGTCCCCTAGACTTAGCATCTGGTTTTGTCAGACAAAGACAAGAATTTAACAATAACAACAACTTCACCCTCATCCCCCAACCCCAAGGAACAGCAACCCAAGGAACAGCAGGAAACATCACCCTCAAAAGTAACAACAGCAACATAGATACCACAGGAGGAACCATAAACTCACGTTCCCCAGACGGCACCGGAAATATAACTCTCAACGCCAGAGGAAATATTACCACAGGTACATTACAAGCAAGCGCCCTCAACGAAAGCAAACCCACCAGAGGCGGAAACGTTGAAATCATCAGTCAACAGGGAGAAATTACCGCCACCCAACAAATAGAAACATTCTCAGAAAAAGGAACAGCAGGAAATGTAAATCTCACAGCAGCAGGGCATATCCATACAGACACAATTTTTTCTCAGGGAACACAAAAAGGAGGCAATATTACCATCAACAGTCGCAGTGAAAACAGTATAGATGCAGCAGGAGAATTAAACACATTTTCCACAGAAGGAATAGCAGGAGATGTCACGGTAACATCCCCAGGAAGTATTGATATTAGCGGTATTCGTTCAGAAGGAATGGAACAGGGAGGCGATATTAGAGTAGAAAGTGAAATAGGTGAGATTAATTCGACTGGGGATATTGACTCATTCTCAAATCAAGGAAGAGGAGGAAATGTAGAAGTTAATGCTCCAGAAAGTGTAACATTAGCAGATGTGTCATCCTTCGGCATGACAGAAAGTGGAGACCTGAGAATTCAAAGTCGCACAGCAACAGTCAATACAGGAAACGTTACTACACAAGCACCAGGAGGAAGCAGTGGCAGTATTGTCATAAACGGATCAGAAGTAGGCACAGGAGATTTGAGTTCCATCGGTACAACTAGCGCTGGAGAAATTAACGTCGCAGCTACAGATGGCTCAATTAGAACTTTTGATATAGAAATCAGCTCTGATGGTACAATTGGAAATTTAACACTCATAGCAACAGATGATATTACCACAGAAGAAATTAATCAAAATGCAGGAGAGGGAGATGTCAATAGTGAGATTAATTCTGGAGGAGACCAGAATATAGAGAATTTTAATCAAACAGCAGAAGAGGGAGATACTAATAACAATCAAACTGCTGGAGGCAATATTACCGGAGATGTTAATCAAAATGC
>NZ_JBNHER010000149.1:0-26320 GCF_050015975.1 Dapis purpurea BLCC-M126
CCTAACTCCTAGCTAACGCGCATATTTATAAAGATACGCTTAGGGGTTCTATAGTGAATTGGTATAACTTATAGTAATTTAGTAATATGATTTCTAGATGAATGGTTATAAATAATTAGCTAGAAGTCAGAAGGCAGAAAGGGTAGTTCTAAAGATATCAGGATGTTGGTTAGTACATCCCTTAAATTATCAAAAGATAGACTAGCAAAATCATTAGTTGTTTATCACTGTCTATAATATGATATATAACGCAAAAATTTACCGAAAAATTAAGGTATAAAGTCTCCCCATTCATGGAGAAAAAGCGGTCAAGGTATGGCGAGGTTTATTCGCCATATCCAATCGAACAATAGAAGAAAAAAACTTTTTAGCCAATCTTTCTATTCCAGAAGAGGTAATTATTAATTGTTAATTGTTGAACACCCTCTACTTAGTGAGTTAAATACCCATTATTCTAAGACATATTGATCGCAAAATTTAATTTTTACCGAAATATTGTGGTTTAAAGCCTCTCCTTTTAAGGGGATAATAAATAACAATTTTCCTGTTCGTCAATACTCTCCTTGAAAAGAAGAGGTAATTCTCAATTGTTGAATAAGTATTTAGCTAGCTCAAAATCGGTTTTTAGCTAGTTCATAAATAATGAATATACACTTATCATGGTCAAGGTCAGTTTTTCCCCATACTTTTAATTCTATTTAAATTTATTAATTCCTTTTTCCTGCTTATCAGACAATTAATTAATAGGTAATAGCTAATAACGTAGTTCAGACTTAGGAGGCTAGTTGACAGCTTAATGCTTAAAATTTCTAAATAATTATTTTATCTGAAATATATTTAGACAAAAAAAGAATTGACTCTTAAAAAAAGCCAATTAGTATATGATATATCTAGTGTAGAGAAATATAAAAATATTCAAAGATTAACTGGTAATGAAAAGAAGAAATTATTAGGAAAAGTAATCAATATCAAAATCAAAGGTTTTCCAAAACATAATAAAGTTAAAGTCAACTCATACCAAATTTATACATAGATAGTTACAGTCAAAAAGAGAATAGGAAATAGGGAATAGGCAAAAACTTCATACAAAATTCATGTATAGATATTACACTAGGCATTTAGGTTAGAAGATTAGTAAATCTTTTTTGCGGAGCATTTCTGTACCGAAAACTTAGTCAGAGATAACTTTTAATTTTTGATTTGCCCATAGCGCTATAGTTACAATAAAATAGTCTGGAAAACTATTATAAATTTGTGTATTCTTTTTGCTATCATTTCTACAGTTAATACTAAATCCGATTACTAAAGATAATTTATGCTAAATCAAGTTAAACTATCTCCCTATTTCCTCTGCACTCTATACTCCTCATCTACATAGAACAATACTCAATAAACCGGATTTAGTATCATATCTTGTTATGCAAAGTTAAAGATATATAAAAACCAATCCAATTTTACAGACTAAAAGTTTTTTGCTTATCTTAATTCAAGCAGGTTTAGCTTGAGATTTTTTTTCTAACAAACCCCTAATTGAAGATTTTTCAATCAACCCAATTAATACACCATTTTCACCAATAACAGTTAACTGATTAATTTGCTTTTGTTCTAACAAAGAAACTACTTCTAATAGGGAAGTTTGAGCATTTACAGCCTCAATTTTTGTTACAGATTTCATTAATTCTTTTACCTGAACCAAAGGCCATTCTGAAGTATTAACTATTTTCAAATCATCAACATTAATTACTCCTAATAAGTGCCCTGATTCATCTGTAACTAAAAACTCCTTTCTACTTTCTTTTCCAATAATATATTCATTCACAAATTCTCGCAAAGACAGATTTTCTGAAACAATTGGACTATTAGCAACAATAGCATCTACAGCAGTTAAATCCGCAAGCGCACCTTGAATTTCTCCATATTGGGCAGAACGACCAGCATTTTGTAGGAGAAATAAACCAATAAGAATATTCCAAAAATTAGGAAAGCTACTAAATAAAAAAGTGGGAATTAAACCAGAAATTATTGCCAACCAACCAAATCCTTGACCTACTCTACTCGCAAAAATAATTCCTTTGTAAGGGTTATTAGTAATTTTCCAAACAATAGATTTAAGGATATTACCACCATCAAGAGGTAAGCCGGGAATTAAGTTAAATAATGCTAGAGCTAGGTTTATATAAGCTAAGAGTTGAATAATTGATCCTACTGGTCCGGTAATGGGTGTAAAAATATTAATTGCTGTGAATAAACCAAATAATACTAGACTGACTAAAGGACCCGCAATTGCTACCCAAAATGCTTCTGCTGGTGTTTTTGATTCTCTATCTAAACTAGCTAAACCTCCAAATAGAAATAGGGTAATTGATTTTACTTCTATTCCTTGAGATAGAGCAACAAAACTATGTCCTAACTCATGAGCTAAGACAGAGGAGAATAACAATAATGCTGTTATTAATCCTAGTATCCAAGGTAAAATCCCAGCCAATTCTTGAGGAAATTGAGTTGCTAGGTTACCACCATAAGTTAAAGTAAGGAGACCTAAGACTAGAAACCAGGATGAGTTGATGTAAAATGGTATGCCAAATAGGTTACCGACACGAAAAGATCCATTCATAAGTTTATCCTCTTAATTTAATCTTTGAGTTAAGGTTAATTTTTACCTCTTTGAAATCCACATATTCACTGTAACAAAATGTAAATAACCTTTGTTGTTTCTTGATATAGTGGTATCCCTCCCTTTATGTTCGGTCATAGGAAAATTAACTAAATTATTTTCCGAGAAAATTTACCATATTTTATCACAACATATAGCTTCTTCCAATTGAGTAAACTACAGAACTTAGGATGTGCAGACTGAAATAATAATTATATGTGAATTCTGAATTAATATAGGTTTTATATCAATTTGATCAACATGGGTTACTAATACTGGATATTGATTATAAATAGCTGTTTTTTCTATCAAAATTATTGATATTATTTACTATAATTTTAGCTATTTAGATATAGTCTGTATGGAAAAATATTTGGAGCTATTTGCCTAAAAATATCCCTATGATTTCCACCCTCATCCAATTAGATAATTGGTCTCTACATCAAAATTTAAATATGTCAATTATTGAAAATACAATTTTTTTATTTTAACCAGCTTACTCTGCAGAGTTAAATCCAATAGAAAGATTATGATTATAAATACAAAGAAAATTAAAATGGGAAGTATTTGATAATTTAGATGAATTCAGAAAAAGGTTAAGATCTATAATTATAGGATTAATTTCTCAGATAATATAATCTATAATAGGATAAAATTTTATTTTACTAAAGGCTGGAATTTTATACCAAATTAACCCCTAATTTGTAACATATTCACCTATGGTTTATGTCTAAATTTTCAAATTTTAAATGTCTAAAGTCTTCCCATTTTAAGGAGACAAAAAAAATATTGAATCTAATATTTCAAGCCTCTAATTTCAACCGGAGGTACTGATAAATGATAACTAAAATGACTTTGTTTAATTGTATATAAAATAAAAATCAGTAGTAAATATAATAATAGTTTTTTATGAAGAATCAACCATTATGGATAGCTTTGCTGAGTGGGGGAATAACTACGATCGTAACTGCTATTGTAACACTGGTTTATCCGCCTAATTTGACGATCAAAACTCATCATAATTATGCCCTCGCCTGTACAGCAGGAATAACCAGTTTTTTCACAACATTTAGCTTAGGTATGATAACTGCCCAAAAACTCCGTTCTTCAACTAATAGGTTAGAGAATTATCTAGAAGGTATTTATGAAGGAAACTATAATCTTAGGATTCCTATTTATACTAATGATGAATTAAAGGATTTGAGTGAAAAATTTAATTCTATGGCTGATATGATTTGTAATCTTCTAATTAATATTAAAATTCAGGAGAAAAATAGTGAAAAGGATAAAGAAAAAATTGCCAGTCAAGTTATAAAATTGTTAGATAAAGTAGATGCTGCTGCCCATGGTCAACTCAATCTAAAAATTAAGGTTAGATGTGAAGAATTGGGAATAATTTCTTATTGCTTTAATATGACTATAGACAAGTTTACGCAACTTGTTAAGAAACTAGATTATGCTGGTCAAAAAGTTGATATCATAGGGACAGATAGCCAAACTACTTTTAAAAACTTATCCTTAGAAAGTCAGTATCAAGTAGAAGAAATAGCTTCTTTTATCAACACCCTAGAAGTAATAATTGATTCTTTTTATCAAAGAGCATACATAGCCTGGGAAGCTGAACAAGTTGCTCAAGAAATTAGTAGTTATGCTTCCACAAGTTGCCTGGAAATAGATCAGATGTTAAATGAAATTATGGCAGCACATATCTTAATTTCAGAAATAAATCAAAAAGTCAAAAGATTTGCTGAGTATAATTATGATTTAAACAAAATCCAATCTTTGATTTTTCAAATTAATACTCACAGTGAAATTTTGTTAGTAAATACTGATATTTGTGCTTCTAGAAAAACTAGCAATGAAGATATAGTAAAAATAGCAGAAGAATTGCAATATCTGGCAAATAATTGGGAATTAGTAAAGAAAAAATTAGAATATTTTAAATGCAAGATTCAAAGTTTAAATCTGACTATTTCTGAGAATAATCTAGCGTTAGCGAAATCACAGCCTAAAAAATTGGGAGAAGAAGTTAAGCGAGGGCTAACTAAAATTGTTCAGAAAGTCTATAAATTTAATAACTATATAGATAATGTTGCTTCTTGGGGAGAAAATCAGGTAAATAATCTGCAAAAACTCACAGATTTTTTACAAATTATTCACGAGAAAAATATTGCTCAAGCACAGTTAACAAAAGAAGTATATAGCTCCTTACAAACATTATTAAGTATTGCAGAGAGTTTGTCAGAATCAGTAGAAGATTTTCGTTTAGAAAAAACAGAATAATTAGTGATTAAGGCAAAACTTACCACTGGCTACAGACAAAAATTTCATACTGTCAGAGATATATCTATGATTTAAGTATCGAGCATTTTTACCCTATCATTGTTGGTTATACTTGAGAAAACAAAAATGTTGTTAAGACCCCTCAAAAGCTTCATTATGTTTTATAAAATTTTGAGTAAGGAAAACCCCAATATTGTTTGCAAACCATTCTGAAAACATAGCAACGTCTGTGTGGGATAAATCCTGGTCTTAACCATTAGGTGTGGCTTGATTTTTTGCCTACTTTATCTAATACAATAAAAATTCGGGCATAAATTAAATGGTTCAAAAAAGTATCGGTTTTTTGACAGTAACTTTCTTAAGTTTAGGTCTAGTGACTGCTAATTCAGCAGAAGCAATTACTTTCAACTTACATTGGAGTGGGCAAACTCTAGGCTATCAATTAAAAGGAAGTTTTAGCTATGATGAAAATCAAGTTAACGATGATGGAATTGTTCGCAAAGAAGATTTAACTTCCTTTGATATTGCTTTTATTGATTCCGATGGTAATATTTTCAAGGAATTTGTTGATAATCACTTAACCACTTCTGATTTTAACTTCAATTTTAATCCCAAAACTAAGCAAATTTTGCAAACAGGATTTTCGGAACAACCAGACGGTATTAGTATTGGTGGTGAGAAAAGAAAAGGAGTTAATTTCTTTTCCAGCCCTAATCCAATAACTAACCTATTTCCCGATGATAATCCTAGTCCCCATGTACATTTAACCGACTGGGGTAATGAGTTTCCTGAGTTACCCAAAGGGTTTAAGAGAGGGGCTAGAGAGCACTTGGATATTGCTTTTTTAACTCGCACAACGGCTGAAGTTCTAGGTGATCCTAATGCAGGTGAGGAACTCGGACAAGGTTTAATTGCTACTCAAGTCCCAGAACCTAGTGTAATTTGGGGGTTAGGAGTGTTAGGTTTAGCTTTAACTTTCCTGGCGGGAAGTCCCGCGCTCTCCATCCCCCCTAACCCCCCGTGCATAGGGGGGAGGAGAGCGGAGGGATGGGAAAGCCAGGGCCAGGGTTCGGATACCTTCATAAGCTAAACGTTCATATAATTTAAGACACAAGCTAGGAGAATTTTGTTATTATCAATGTAAACACAGGGGGAGGACATCACCTCTGTCTAAACAGCGGTCAGGGTTTCCCAGACTGAAGAATCCCTATAGGTCCCGTAAGGGCAACGTCGGGAGTATGTCAAGCCTCAAGCACAAACTAAAATTAAAAATTGGCAGTAAGTTCATTACTGCCCCTCTTTGAAAGGCTATGCTTTACCCATAAGCCTTATAAGCATTGCAGGGTTAGGAGTGTGGGGAGATGTTTTAAGTAGCTAGTCAGAGTTGGCAAATGGTGAAATTGCGTTATTCACTTTTAGTCCTCTTTCCTAGATATGAGAAATGGCAGGTTTGTCTTCTATTCCCCCTATCCTGTCAGGAATTTGATCTTATGTAGGTAAAACATAGCTTTGAAAGGCATGGCTGTTTCATTATCTCAAAAAAAAGAGAGAAATATATTAAATATGGGGATAGCTCAAAATTTTTTTTTAACCAAAATTTTTATTATTTAAGCTAATTGAAGCAGATATTTAGTCAGAGCAATTTATTCCTTTTCTAAGCTGTATTGCTTGCTTTTCCTGGGGAATACTTTGCAGACAGCAGTCGTACCTATATTTATATCAGGCAAGCGATCGCTCAGACCAACTACCAGAATTTCCCAAAATTCATAACTACAGAAAATCCAACGAAAAAGTGACTATTTTCCAAGGTGAAATTTCACAACTCTTACTCTCAAAGTCAACTAATTGTTCGCTAATATCTTGCTCTAACAAATTCATAACTTTTCCTATCCCTAAACCAGCATCACATTCCAAATTTAACTTTGCCTCTTTTCCCAAACATTCATAACATCTGAAAATCCAACGTTGATTATCCTCTGACCGTTTCAATGCCATCAAAATTAAGTTGTCAGTTTCCCAACCTAAAAAACGATAAGTTTGTGGCAACTTTCCATGGGATTTTTCCTTAGTAATCAAAGGCATTACCTTGACAAGCAAAGGCATATTTAATTCATAACCTCGTTGCACAGTTCCAGCATTTTCCCAACTTCCAATATGAGGATAAATAGCATAAGTAAATTCGTGAATTCCTACATCTGCTTCCGAGTCTGGCCAAGTCGAACCTCTCAATAAAGTTAAACGTAATTCATCTGGTTTTGCATCATATCCATATTTACAGTCATTCAATAAACTTACTCCATAATTATCTTTAGTAATATCTGCCCAATTTAAAGCAGGAACTTCCCATTTTGCTTTTTCTCTTTCTGTCTGAGGTTTAGTAGTTCTCTTAATTGCTCCGCAAGGAATTTCATAAGTAGCAAAATCTGCTTCTATATTTATGGGAAAAGCTGCTTTAACTAAAGTATGTTTTTCCTGCCAATTTACCCAACTTTTAATTTTTAGTATTGGCGAACCAATTTCCAAAATGTAATCTTGACGAAACTCAGAATTACCTATTTTTCTGATTACCCGCAGACAACTTTTTAATTCTCCCTGTTCTATCCAAGAAATATCCATTAATTTTGCTGGAGGTAAAGGATGTTGCTGATAATTAGGATCGATATTCCAAGCATCCCAATATTGACCTTCATCACGAAAAGCTTGTAGTTTATTTCCTTCTGGTTTCCTCAGAATTTCCCGTTGATTAATCTTGTCAAAAATACTCTCAAGATTTCCTGTTGTTCCCTCTACCTTTACCCGTAATAAATCGTTCTCTAAAACCCATTTTTCCCTTTCTAAACTAACAGTATTGACATTTTTTATTTTTTTTGATATCTTCTGTGTATACTTGGTTATACTTGTGTCTATATATAGTTTATCCCCCAAATCTGAAAATCCAGAACATAACCAAAACACACGATAACCAACTCCAGGTACGTCAGAAGCGACAAACAGTAAATTGTTATCCGAGACCTGAGAAGTAAGTATTTGCCCGACATTATCATAAACTCGCCAGTCATCATTACTGCTCTTCAGAGAGGTTAGATATTCGGAGTTAGGTCTTAGGGAAGAGACAGGAGAAAAAGAAGATTCAGAAATTATTTCTCCTCCTTTTCCTCCTTGTCTTCCTTGTCTCCCTCCTGTATCCTCATCCCCCCGCTCCCTAAAATTCTTTTTTGCGGGAGGCGCTGGCAAAGCAACCGAAACTAATTCCGACCTCTGCCAATTAAGAGAATTAAATACAATCACCGGATAAACCATCCGACTAGGAAAAGCATCCAAAGGAAAAGGCGGCGAAACATTAATATTAGTTGCAACCCTCCCCATAGCCTCCGCCAAAATTTCTTTACCTAACCTTTCCACCTCCCGCCAATTATTATTAGCATCTACATAAACTTCCGGGATAGCCGAACCAGGCAAAATATCGTGAAACTGATTAAACAAAACCAATTTCCAAGCCATCTCCAAATCATTCTTTCGATAACAACTACCAGTCAAAATTGAAGCAAAAACAGAAAACAACTCCGCCTGGTACAACAAATTTTCACAACGGCGGTTCCATCTTTTTTGATCTGCATGAGTTGTATAACATCCTCGATGAAATTCTAGATAAAGTTCATCCCCCCAAATAGGAAAATTACCTAAATTTTCCTCTACTAACTCAATCAAAAAATTCTCAGAAGTCGAAAATTCCAACACAGGAAAAAAACCAGACTCTTGCCATCTTTTACTTACCTCCAACATATCCCGAGTTGGACCTCCACCATGGTCTCCCACACCAGGCAACCACAAAACATTTTTATTCCCAGTTTTTGTCAACCATTCGCAAGCGTAATTTGCCATTTTTACAGGTTCAATACTTTCTCCTATCGGCGGTAACATCAAACTTAAAATTTGACTTTTATCAGGAGCTTCCCACCAAAAAATCTCAAAAGGAAACTCCGTTAAATCATTCCAATGTAACTTCTGAGTAGCAAAATATTTGATATTTCCTCCTTGCAGAATTTGTGGAAGTTGCCAACAGAAACCAAAAGTATCTGGTAACCAAGCTATAGGAGAAAATTTGCCAAATTTTTCCCAAACATAATTTTGACCGTATAAAACTTGTCTAATTATTGATTCTCCTCCGACTGTATTTAATTCTGGTTCCACCCATAAACCTGCAGCGACTTCCCATTTGCCTAACTCAACTTGTCGTTTAATTCTATTAAATATATCTGGTCGATTTTTTTCTATCCATTCATATAGTGCCGGAGTCGAATGACAGAAAATAAGTTCGGGAAAATCTTCTTGTAAATTCAGTACAGATGTGAAAGTTCGTTGCGCAGCTTCCCAAGTTTCTTTCACATCCCATAACCAAGCTAAATCTAGATGAGCATGACCTAATAATTTGATTTTTAAACTATTAATATAGTTGTCAGAAATTTTAGTTATTTCCGAGTGGAGATTTAGTAGTGATCGCTCAAACTTTTCTTTATCTCCAACTGCCTGCCAATCTATCAAGCTGACAGATTTTTTTATTATGTCTAAGTTTAAGTAGCTATCAGATTCTACTTTAGTCAAATATTCGAGCAAAATTTCTAATCTATCCGCCATAAAACCAGGGTCTAGCTGATAATTTTCCAGATTTTCATAGACACACCAAGACTTTACCAAAGCACCTCGGTCATGTTCCGGACTTACCAATTTAATGCCAAGAATAAAAGTTTCTCCAACTACTGCCTTTCGACTCAGCAAAATTCGACTCGAACAGTCAAACAAATCTCCCGTTTGTACTAACTTACCATTCACATAAATTTCCGCAGATTCAGCCCACCAAGTCAAACCCAATCGTAAAGATAAGCCAGTTAAAAAATAATCATTTAAATGTGGAGGAATTATCAATTTTTGCCCTAGCCATAAAACCTGTTTGCCTTTTTCCCAAGCAATATGTTTTCTTTCATTTGTTGTAGCTAATTTCCAAGCATCTAAATTTTTAAGTGCAGTAATAGGTATATCCTCTTGCCAATATCGCCATTTCTTTTGAATATTTACTTGCGTTAATTTTCTAAGTTGCTGAATTGTTGTAGAAATTTCTGGAATTGAAAATTGCATAAAATTTTGATTTACTGATTTAGCGAGAATGAGTATCCATGATCAAACTAGATTCAGATTATCATTTTTTTCTCCTCTGCTTAATTTTAAGAAGAATCTCTCCAACCACCGCCGTTTGACTGAGAAAAATTCTGCTGGAAAATCAAATTAACCTGATGAAGTTAGCATGAGCATCCAGAGTTTTTTTGACTTAAGAAAATTTGACTTAACCAGTCAAATAAATCTCTAAATATTTGCCCTATCAAGTCAAAGCTATTCCACAAAAGTACTGACAAAAATCTCTGAGAATTATTGATATGTTGCCCTCACCAGAAAATATATTAATTTGATAGTCAAACCAGATGTTTTATATGATGATTTTTGTCAAAATCATCAAAAAATGGAGAAAATGCTAATTCCCTAATGAAGTTACTATGAGTATCCAGAGCTTCTTTTGACTTAAGATATCAAACTAGGTTTTAATTTTTTCTTCTGCTACCTAATTTTCCTCAAAGTTTCTCTAACCAAAAACTTAAGAAAATTTGACTTAACCAGTCAAATAAATCTCTAAATATTTGCCCTATCAAGTCAAAGCTATTCCACAAAAGTACTGACAAAAATCTCTGAGAATTATTGATATGTTGCCCTCACCAGAAAATATATTAATTTGATAGTCAAACCAGATGTTTTATATGATGATTTTTGTCAAAATCATCAAAAAATGGAGAAAATGCTAATTCCCTAATGAAGTTACTATGAGTATCCAGAGCTTCTTTTGACTTAAGATATCAAACTAGGTTTTAATTTTTTCTTCTGCTACCTAATTTTCCTCAAAGTTTCTCTAACCAAAAACTTAAGAAAATTTGACTTAACCAGTCAAATAAATCTCTAAATATTTGCCCTATCAAGTCAAAGCTATTCCACAAAAGTACTGACAAAAATCTCTGAGAATTATTGATATGTTGCCCTCACCAGAAAATATATTAATTTGATAGTCAAACCAGATGTTTTATATGATGATTTTTGTCAAAATCATCAAAAAATGGAGAAAATGCTAATTCCCTAATGAAGTTACTATGAGTATCCAGAGCTTCTTTTGACTTAAGATATCAAACTAGGTTTTAATTTTTTCTTCTGCTACCTAATTTTCCTCAAAGTTTCTCTAACCAAAAACTTAAGAAAATTTGACTTAACCAGTCAAATAAATCTCTAAATATTTGCCCTATCAAGTCAAAGCTATTCCACAAAAGTACTGACAAAAATCTCTGAGAATTATTGATATGTTGCCCTCACCAGAAAATATATTAATTTGATAGTCAAACCAGATGTTTTATATGATGATTTTTGTCAAAATCATCAAAAAATGGAGAAAATGCTAATTCCCTAATGAAGTTACTATGAGTATCCAGAGCTTCTTTTGACTTAAGATATCAAACTAGGTTTTAATTTTTTCTTCTGCTACCTAATTTTCCTCAAAGTTTCTCTAACCAAAAACTTAAGAAAATTTGACTTAACCAGTCAAATAAATCTCTAAATATTTGCCCTATCAAGTCAAAGCTATTCCACAAAAGTACTGACAAAAATCTCTGAGAATTATTGATATGTTGCCCTCACCAGAAAATATATTAATTTGATAGTCAAACCAGATGTTTTATATGATGATTTTTGTCAAAATCATCAAAAAATGGAGAAAATGCTAATTCCCTAATGAAGTTACTATGAGTATCCAGAGCTCTTTTTGACTTGAGATATTAAACTAGATTATAATTTTTCTCCCATACCTAATTTTCATAAAAGTCTCTCTAACCACTACCTTTAAACCTTACTATTTATATAAATTGCCACTAATTTAGTAGATAAAATTCCACTAAAGAATCAATATTACCAAGCTAAAAAATAACTATTCAATTACGAATTAATTCCCACTTTTTGCTCCAACTATAAAATATCTTTACCTTATCTTCCCAGCAATATACTTGATCTGATTTGTAACAGTTATAGTGGTTTCAAATAAAAATGAGACAGTAAAATTTATAACCTTAAAGGATTAAACTAAAGTTAAATGTATCAAGATTAACTTATAGCGGTTTTCACAAAGGTAGACTACAAAACTTCTTCCTTTTTCCTTTAAACCCAAATCTCTGTACTCTATTTCAATGAAAACTGCTATAAATCACCAGAGCTCAGAACTATCTAAATTATGAAGTGCCGTCATAAGTATCTTCCCTCAACAAGAGCGCCATTGTTTTTAAATATCTACTTGAGTTAATTTTATGAGTTTCTCAACTGCTGTGGAAAATTAAAATTAGATGATTTTCTGATATAGTTAAATTAAGTATCCATAGCTTTTTCTTTAGAAACTTAAAACTAGAACTCATGTTGTAATTTTTTCGATTGTGCATCAGTAAAGTGTGGGATAAGTAAGTCGGGCTGGTCAATAATCATCTAAAAGCACTGAATAATGTGAGTTTTGAGGATTTTTGTCGGGAAAAAAGTGCAAATTTTTCAGCTTTTAAGACCAAAAAGTTAGGACGAAAGGCAGACTTGCACAATAAAGATACAGGTACAATTATTCTTCCTACTTCCCACCCTTCCCACACTTCCTTAACGCACTACCATTTTTTCCTGTTGCAAAAGCTTTTTTATTACCTCCGTCAATTCCTAGTTAAATTGTTCCATTTTCCCTGAAGCAATGTAAAAGGTATATTTTTTGTTTTTAAAGTAAACTCTGGAAAATTAATTAATTTATCTAATATCTAAGTAAAAATGACTTCAAGTCCTTATAAAAGTAAAGTATTAAATTTTGTTGCAGCAAAATATAGGCAAATATTAACTCGAAGCGATGCTACCTTGCGTCATTTAAAATTTGCAGTTACCAACACAGTTCAATTGTTACTTTATCCTGTATATGTGTTGCTACAAACTTCTCGCCTAGCACTCAAACAACTACGACAAACAACCAAAAGGGATATACCACAAATAACAGAAAAAGTCAATAAAAATCATAAAAATCCTGACCAACCTATTCAGGAAATATCAGTAATTTCAACACAAACCTATCCTGGGCTATTACAACCCTCAAACCCTGAACCTCTCGTTAAAATACAGTCGGAAGTTTTATCAGGATTAGATATTGCAGAAAATTATAAAGTCTCAGACATTTCGACCGGAGTCAAACAAAAAAATACTCTAATATTAGAACCAGCCAAGATAGAAAAAAAAGTCTCATTAAAGCTTCAACCTTGTGCAGAACTTGTACCAATGTTTGGACCTTTAGGAGGGATATGGCAAATTATGGCTTGGGTACAAAACAGTAAAATTGCCTTGTGCTTCAATTTGTTTGAGGAATCAAATATAGCTTTCGACCAAAATAAACTAAAACATGACAATTTATGTTTTGCTACTTATCATAGTCAGGCATTATTGTCAAGTTCAAATCTAACTTTCAGTGACTTTATTCATAATTTAGGCAAACGGTATTTATACCCAATTACTAAAGGTTTAGGATTAAATGGTTTACTACCACCTTTTGAAATAGAAGAAGAATGGCAACTTGAGTCATTGTTAGAAGCAGAACTAGGCCAAGAAAATCAACAAAAGCCTTTAGCTACGCAACATAAAAACCCAAGAGTTGCCCCATTAGTATCACCATCTCAACCAGGAACATTTCAGTTAGCCACCTCTTTAACAACCAAACCTGTAATTAACCCAGAAGGTGTAGAAAAATTAGGAGAAGAGAAAAATTTCCCTTTACATCAGGATCTTTGTCAGCAGACTATCTTAACTTCTAATAATTCTGCCAAAAACAAAAAAGAGGCGATCGCATTCAAAGAAGTTTTGAGAGATATAGATGGACATATAATTGAACAAAGCGGTAATTATAGCATAAACAGTACCAAAACATCTTTTCAAACTTATAATTCACAAAGTAGACCCAAACACCAACCAAAGTGGTTAGAAGTAGAATCAGTTTCAGTAGGGTATGTCAAACATCCCCTAGAAATAATATTGGGATGGGTAGATGTGATTATGACTTGGCTAGAAAAAATATTTGTACAGGTATGGCAATTGTGTCAACAAAAGTTGAAAAATTTTTGACAAATGATTGTGGTAAAATGAGTCAACATTTAGATATGATAAGAAAGTTGTAGATATTTGATCGAAAAAATTCGGTCTGAAACCCCATCCCTTTAGGAGAAATAATAAATGCTGACTTTGAAAATAGTTGTTAATATCGTTGTCCTATTCTTTGTCTTGTTATTTATTTTTGGATTCTTATCCAATGACCCCGCACGGAACCCCAGTGGTCGGGACATGGAGTAAACCTGTATCAAAATTCTAGCTTTTATGCCGAAGCTACCCTATATTGAAAAATATCAATTAGGGATTAGCCCTAGCGTTAAAGCTATAGAGAAGAAGGGAAAAACTCTCTCACTCAAATTGAAAATATTGAATATGAAATTGTGGCTCCTCCAAAGAAGGCAAATAAATCCTGATATTGTGGGAGCGTAACTCAGCCTGGAAGTCCACTTATATTATGTAGTGTTACGTTCCAGGCTAATTTTTGACATAATTTACAGAATATGGTAATTAGTATAAGTCCGTATTAAGCGAAGCTCTTTAAAGAGACTCTGTAGTTAACTTTTAACTCTGAAGTCAATTGATATTGTGTCAAATTTCTAGCTCTTAAGTTTATGATGAACTCTAATCTTTAAATCTCGTGAACTTAGTATTTCTATCCGAAATATGTCCTACCCCCTGCCACCTCCAGAAATACCTCCCATTGTTCAAACCCTGCCTTCAGTCTCTGTAGTCCAGTCTGTTACAGAGGTACCACAGGAACTATCTACTCCAAATCAAAATCAATCGAGTCCAACGTTAAAATTAAACCAGGTTCCGGAGGAAATTAGAATATCTGCAAAGAACACTTTCTTCGGGGAAGAGTTCAGAGAAACTGTATTGTACAAACTCCCTCAAATTACCTCAACTTTTAACCACACTCAGAAAGTCGGTCCAATTCATACAACCTCAGCCAATCTTGGAGCACCAATAGAAATAGATATATCATCAGCACAGAGAATTTCTACTCTCGAAAGCCAAATCAATTCAGGTAGAAAACAAACATTCTCCTCCACCTCCTTCTCAGATTTATCAGAATATGCTGTGACTGAAAAAGAAGCTCAAAGTACTCAACAAACATACTCAATCAATGTCAATAATAGTAGAAAGATATTAGAACGTTTTAGTAGCACAAAACAACCAATTCCATCAAAATTTCAGATAGGGCAAACTATTAGAGAAAACAATACCCCAGAACTACCAAATCTTCCCCAAGACCAACAACCCATTGGCGAAACTGACACTCCAGAATTAGAAGACAAAAAAGAAAGAACCCCTATTCCCATACCAGAAGCAGAATCTCAAACTCAAGACTCAGACAAAAAAACAGAGAATAGACAACCTATTCAAATACCTTTACCAGCAGATGTAGTCGAAGTAACTGCAGATCGCCAAGAATATAACGAGCAACGGCAACTTATTACCGCAGAAGGTAAAGTAACAGTGCGATTTAGTCAAGGAGTAGTTAGTGCAGACAAAGTACAAGTTAACCTAACAACTCGTCAACTCCTAGCCACAGGAAATGCTGTCTTTTCTCAAAGAGAACAAGTCTTGCTTGGGGAGCGCATGGAATACAACTTTGCTCTCGACAAAGGATTAATTGAACAAGCAAGTGGAATTATTTTTGTCGGAAACGCAGAAGAGAACTTGTCATCATCCCTACCCACCACAGAAGGAGTAGGAGCATTACAGCCAAGATCATTAAGCGATAGCATTACCGCTACTCAACCTCCAACAAAAGTCAAAGCTACTGGAACTGCAAAATTTACATTCGAGCCTAAACTAGAAGCACCAGAGCAGTCAGGAACAGTTAACCGACTACGCTTTGAAGCTGATCGTCTCAACTTATTAGGTGCAGGTACATGGGAAGCAATAAATCTCAGACTAACCAATGACCCGTTTTCACCCCCAGAGGTAGAATTAAGGTCAGCTCGCGCTACACTTAGACCCTTATCTCCCTTTCAGGATGAACTGATAACGAAAAAATCCCGGTTAGTATTTGACCAACGTTTTAGTTTGCCACTATTTCGCGAACGAACAGTTATTGATCGCCAGCAACGAGACCCGCTCCCAATTCAAATTGGTTATGACCAAGATGATCGAGGTGGTTTATTTGTTGAAAGTACATTTGAACCTTTTGTTCCAGGTCCTTTACAAATTAGGCTAACTCCTCAATACTACTTGGAAAGAGCATTTTTTGGTGGTGGTGAAGACGACTCCCCCATAGATGGTAACGTTGTTGGTCTCAAAGCCTCTGTCAATGGTGCCATAACACCCACGACTCAACTAGAAGGGCGAGCTACATTTCTCACATTTAAAGATTTTCCCGACTTAGAGGAAGATGACTTTCGAGGTAGCGTTCGACTCAGACAATCATTCCAAGGTTACAATTTAACAGGAGAGTATAGTTATCGCGATCGCTTATTTAATGGCAGTTTAGGATTTCAAACTGTTCACAGTAGTGCAGGCGTTGTTCTTACTTCTCCCCTAATACCAATAGGTAAAACTGGTGCCCAACTTAGTTTTCAGACTGGGTATCAAGTTGTGAATGCGAGAACAGATCGTCGGGAGTTGTTAACCGATCTCCAACCATTTGAACCTCTACCCGATGATGATGATGATGATGATAGCGACCCTAAATCGCGAGCTGACCTAGGTCGTTTCCAGAGTGTAGTATCTTTGAGATACCCACTAACTATCTGGAGTGGCGAACCATTACCCGCTACCCCAACTCAGGGTTTGAAATATACCAGCAAACCAGTAGTTCCATTTCTGCAAATGGTCTTAGGACTTACAGGCGCTACTAGCCTTTATAGTAATGATGAAGACCAATCTTTTGTGCGTGGGAGTCTTGGGTTTACTGGGCAGTTTGGGCATTTTTCCAGAGACTTTTTTGATTATACTGGATTTAACTTAACTTATAGCCAGACAGGTCTGAGCGGTCAGTCGCCTTTTTTCTTTGACCGCGTTGAAGATACAAATGTCCTTTTGTTTGGTTTCGTCCAACAGATTTATAAAGGTTTTCGGGTTGGCTACCAGAGTGGTCTCAACTTAGAAAATGGTGATATTCTTGACGATAGAATTACATTAGAATATAGTCGTCGTACTTATGGAGTAGTATTAAGTTTTAGTCCCAGACGACGAACTGGTACATTTAGTCTCCGGATCAGCGACTTTAACTGGCAGGGTGGTACAACTCCTTTCTCTGGGGAAGATGTTCGACCTGTTGGTGGTGGTGTGGTTCGTTAATCATTTAAAGAAGAAGTTCAACAATTAATAATTAATAATTACCTCTTCTTATAAATAAGAGGATTGACCAAGAAAAGAAAAAATTTTCCCTACCGCGTCAATCCTCTTCCTTTTAGAGAGAGGTAATTATCAATTATTCATTATAAATTATCAATTATCAATTATTGAAAGAGGAGCTTCGCTAATGCTAACGCTTTTCATGTCGCGTTTGCTTTAGCATTCCGCAGGAAAGCGAAACGCAAACGACCGCTTTTTCTCCATAAATGGAGAGGCTTTATACCTGAATTTTTCTCTAAAGTATTAATTTGTAGTTTTGCTCTAGCCTGCTCAATATCTATCAGTTGCTCAATAAGTATTCAAGCAAACATGATATGACTTACGCGTAGCACTATAGCATTCATCATTACCGATCTTGAATTATGAAATAGTCCAAACAAAGGAATATTAATAATCAACCAACTTTGTTCTTCCTTCTTTCTCCTTCGTTCTGCTATATTATCTATTAGGCAAAAATCAAAGACCAATGACAGAACAGTCATCTATATCTACTTTAGCAGAGGCTTTGTTAACAAAGTATGATTTTGACCTTGGTAGTGAAACTTCCGAGCAGCTTATTGCTCGTTGGCAGAACAACTATCAAGTTGAGTGGCTTTCTTTAGCAGTTATTGAAGCATTATATCTTGGACGTTACAAAGCTATCTCTGTCCAGCAAATATTGACATTATGGGAACGTCGTGGTCAGCCTATTTACCATTTCAACTCTGAATTTCAAAATATTATTACTAGAAATATTCTCACAAATTTGACAACTCAGATAGATACTGAGTATTTACAAACAAAAACAAACCCTACCTTTTTAGAAGAGAAACCACCAGATGATTCTAAATTTGTTTCCCTAACCTCTAACCCCTTTAAACCAAACTCAAAAAATAAAGATCAAAATTTGGTGCAGCAGCAACTCCCAGTACAACCAAATCAGTATAAGATAAAACACACTGATTTTTATACTAAACTCAAAGAAGTTGTAAAAAAGAGTCAAGCTGTGCGATCGCACAGCAGTAAACTAGAAGGAGAAAAACAAACACAGTCGTTAGAAGATAAAGAGTAGGAAGTCAGGAGTCGGGAGCAAGATGCTCCCACTAGCCAACAATTCACTAACTTTTTTTGACTCTACGAATTTCCGAGCAAAAAGAAGCCAAAGTAAAACCTGATTTTTTCTTAACCAAACTGGTGCGTAACCGCAAATTAGGTATTAAATACCAGAAACGTTCTTCTGCGTAAAAACCCTCCGACTCCGTAATCAAAGTTAGAACATCATCACTCCCCATAATATAACGACCACTAATTTTTTCCCTGTTACCATTTCCTCTATCTTGCAATAATATACCTTGGTTAGAGTCGTTAGAATTGGGAATAAGTATCAGCATTGTTGAACCTGCATCTTTGACCTGTTCTTTTTTTATTGTACCATTCCAGCTAATCTTCACCCCTATTAAGTCAGTTGCACTGGAGTCAATCTGATTTTGTTCGCACAACTTGATTAATGTAGAGTCAGTTTTTTCCAATATTTCAAAATTCACTTCTGATTTACCTGCTTGCAGTTCCCCAGAAACCAAATTGTGAATTGTGCGTTGGGAAAACCATTCACCAGCACTCAGCTTAAAAAATTCGATAATGTCCATTAACTTGCTAATCTTATTAATTCTGAATCAATACTATATTTTGCACTGATTGGGATTTTGAGTCAAATTTTAATTGTAGCATTTTAGGGAGTAGGGTTCGATAGATATTCTCGCTCTTTGCAAACAAATATTTAAAAAAATTCTTAGTTAATAACTGAAGTCTTGAAAAAGTATCGAATTATTTTTGGATTTTTAGGAATTGGTATTAAATTAATTTTGCCTAGATACTTATCTGAAATACATTAATGTTTGCTACCAAAGATTGATAGGGAGATGGGGAAATTGGTGTATTTGCAGAATGTTTTTCATATTATATTGACGAAAACTTAAGGTCTCAACCCTCCTGCTCTTTTAAGGGGATGAAAAAAAATCAACTTCCGTATTTCATTTAGCCAGAGATACCAATAACTGATAACTGAAATGGAATCAAGTTCGTTTGACTACAATATATTCTTGATTAATGTGGTATATTAAATATAGCCTTCATCTCAAAATAACGAAAAACTGTATAGCTAATCAAATTGCAAACTACTATGAATTGGACTAAAAAGCCACAATTGTAGCGATCGCTATTTCCAAAAACATTAAATTGTGGTAAATAATAAGGTTAAGTTATGATACTAAATTTATTAGGATATACACTAAATCTGGTATAATTTAAGGGTACTAAACTATGCTCATAGAGATATTAACCCTGTTTGCGGGTGCAGGACTAGAACAAGTAACCAGTGTTACATGGCATTCGGTAAGTAAATGGGCAGCAAAGAAGGCTGATGAAAAGAATCAGGTAATACAGACAGCATTAGTAACTTCATACTGTAAAGCTTTGCAAGTAATTCGTAAAGAGTCTCAACAACTACCCCAGTGGAAACAAGAGAAAGCTGCAATTGAAGCTAGATTAACAGAAATGGAGAAAGATGCACTGATTATATTAGATTTAGTGCAGACACAGAAACACAGAATGACTCAGATACCTCAAGGAGGAGAGGAACAAGCGATCTCAAAAACAGTAATGTCTAGACTACAAAGCGAAGATAAATGGCTGAAACACGCTCCCAAAGAATTATATTATTTAGTTGAAACTAAATTAGTATCAATTACAGTCCATCAATTTCGCCACGAACTGAGAACAGAAAGCACAGTCTTTCAAGCCTTAGTCCACGATATGTTAGCCACAGCAGGAGAAGATCTTAATCGTTTGGTTGATGTCACGAATAGTATAGAGAAAAGAGTAGATCAATTCGTCGGAGATTACCTTCAAGATATTGACAGAATTATTGTAGGTATCGGAGGAGCTAACTCCCACTTAGAACAGTTAATATCACTCTTAAGCAAACAGATGAAGCAATGTCAAGCAATACCTGCTGACTTTGCGGCTCTCATAGCAGATAAAACAGAAGGATTTCTCGGACGAGGTTTTGTCTTTGACACTATTGAAAATTTTCTCCAAAATCAATCCAAAGGATATTTGATCATCGAAGCAGATCCAGGAGTAGGCAAAAGTACAATTATTGCCGAATATGTACGTCGCATAGGTTGTGTTGCCTATTTCAATCTATTATCAGAAGGTAGAACTAGGGCTGAAGATTTTCTTAAGAGTGTGTGTACCCAGTTAATTGAAAGGTATAATTTGCCCTATGAACTACCATTACATCCAGATAATACCAGCAATGGGAACTTTCTGTCAAAACTACTGAACGAAATTAGTACCCAACTACTGCCTGGAGAAAAACTCATAATAGCAGTGGATGCTTTGGATGAAGTGGATTTAAGTAGTCAGAGTGGAGCGGCTAATGTCCTATATTTACCAGCAAACTTACCCAATAGAGTATATTTTCTGCTTACTAAGAGATCTGACCCACTACCATTAGTAGTGTCGGCGCCACAGAAAATTTTTGATTTGATGATATATCCTAATGAAAGTTTGGAAGATGTTAAACTATTTATTCGCCTAAGAACAAAGCGTTCAGCAGTTCAAGCATGGATTGAAGCTAGAGGATTAACATTAGAAAAATTTGTTGAATCTATAGCTAGTAAGAGCGAAAATAATTTCATGTATTTAAAATATGTACTTGATGATATTGAGCAAGACAACTATAGAGATATCAGCTTAGAAAGTTTACCCCAAGGTTTAGAGAAATATTATGACCAACATTGGCATAGAATGAAAATGAATGTTAAACCATTGCCAGTTACTAAACTAAAAATTATATATTTCTTAACAAAAACTCGTAAACCTGTATCCTGTGGAATGTTAGCTAAATTTAGTGGAGAAATTTCCTTAGTGGTACAAGAAATATTGGATGAATGGGCGCAATTTCTGCGGATTTATCAAACAGAAGGCAAACCAGTATATAGTATATATCATGCTGCATTTCAAGATTTTCTATACCGTAAAGATATTGTTCAGGAAGTAGAATCATTAATTGAAATTGAAAGTATGGAAAAAAAAATCAAAAATAATTTGTTAGGAATGGTTTATAAAAATGCTTAGTATTGATAAGCTGTACCATTTCATGGAAGTCAAAAATAATATTTTTTGAAGTTAAAAGTTAAAGGTAATATCATGTCCGTTCGTATTGTTTGTGTAAATCTAGCCGTTAATATAGCAATCCTAAATAGGTTATTACAAATTAAAAACTAAATAAAAAAGTTGAAGCTCTTGCCTGTTGACTGTTGCCAGTTAAGTGTTCCCTCAAAAGCAGTAAAATTTTTGCCACAAATAAAATAGGATTGCTATATCTATAGAAAATTTAAGCCTTCTTCCTTCTTCTTACTTCTTACTTCTTACTTCTTCCTTCTTCCTTTATTAAAACTGTAAATTAAAATGGGTGAATTTAGAGAAAACTTAGCTCAACTGCCCCTAGAAGATCAACGTTATCTTTTAGAAACTTTACCTGGTTTTCTAGTCAGTGAATCCGATACAGAACAACTGCATCGCTTACTCACAGATTTTGATTTTCTCGAATCAAGACTATATCTATTCGGAGTAGAATATCTATTAAATGATTATGAGGAAGCTATGCACTCCGATTTCTGGATATCAAGTGAAAAGTTAAAAACCCTAAAATTAATTCAAGGAGCAATTGAACTATCATCTCATATCTTAGTTGAAGATAAAACCCAACTAGCAGGACAACTGTGGGGGCGACTGCTATCTTTTGAAATACCAGAAATTCAGAAAATGCTACAACAGGCAAAATCCTGGAAACTAACCCCCTGGTTAAGACCTACAGCGCCTAGTCTCACACCACCTGGAGGAAGACTATTACGAACTTTTATTGGTCATAGTGGTTGGGTAAATGCAGTAGTTGTTACTCGTGGAGGAATGGTAATTTCTGGTTCCTCAGACAACACTCTTAAGGTTTGGAATCCTGAAACAGGTAAGGAAATTAGTACCATTACTGGTCATACGGCACGAATTAGAGCGATCGCTTTACTAAATGATGAATGGGTGATTTCTGGATCGGATGACTTCACTATCAAAGTCTGGAACCTAGAAACAACAGAAGAATTAGTCACCCTCACAGGTCATACAAGAGCAGTAAGAGCAGTGGCAGCGTTACCAGATGGCAGAGTAATTTCTGGTTCCTCAGACAATACTATTAAAGTCTGGAATCTCGAAACACAAAAGGCAGAAATTACCCTCACAGGTCATCAAGGTTGGGTAAATGCAGTATCAGTATTGTCTGAGACAGAAGTTATTTCAGGTTCATCCGATAATACTCTCAAAATTTGGAATCTGGAAACAGCAGAAGAAATATTTACACTTACAGGTCATACAGGTGGTGTGAGAACTATAACTACACTTCCTGAAAGACAAATAATTTCCGGTTCTTCTGATAATACAGTTAAAGTCTGGAATCTTGATAGCAAAAAAGCAATTTTTACATTCAAAGGTCATACCAAAGGAATAAATGCAGTAGCAGTAACTCCAGATAGTAAACGAATGATTTCGGCAGCTTCCGATAATACTCTCAAAGTATGGAATCTACAAACAGGGGAAGAGTTATTTCCCCTCAAAGGTCATACTGACTCAGTGTATGCAGTTGCAGTTTTGCCAGATGGGCGCTTAATCTCTGGTTCCGATGATTTTACCCTTAAGGTTTGGAGTCTTGATACCTCCGAAGAACTTTCTCCTTTGATTGGACATACTAATAGAGTGAATGCAGCAGTAGTTTTGCCAGAGCAACAAGTTGTTTCTGCTGCTTGGGATCATACAATCAAAATTTGGAATTTGAGCACAACAAAATCAATTTTGACATTTAAAGGTCACACCGATAGGGTGAATTCTGTCGCAGCATTACCAAATAAACGGATTATTTCCGCTTCAGACGATCATACTCTCAAAATTTGGAGTTTGGAAACAGCAGAGGAATTATTGAGTATAGAAGGTGACAATAGATGTATTTTTGCTGTCGCAGTTACACCAGATGGGAAACAAGCGATCGCTTGTTTATCTGACCAAACTCTCAAAATCTGGAGTTTAGAAACATTAGAGGAAGTTTTTACTCTTAGAGGTCATACTGACTGGGTAAGTACAGTTATAGTCACACCAGATGGGAAGCAGGTAATTTCGGGTTCTTTTGACAAAACTATTAAAGTTTGGTGTTTGAAAACTGGAGAGGAAGTTGCTACGTTAGTTGGTCATACTGGGTGGGTAAAGGCGTTAGCAGTCACACCAGATGGGAAGCAGGTAATTTCGGGTTCTTTTGACAAAACTATTAAGGTTTGGTCTTTGGAAACTGAAGAGGAACTATTTAGTTTAACTGGTCATACTGACTGGGTAAGTTCCATTGCAGTTACACCAGATGGCAGTCTGGTGATTTCTGCATCTGATGATAATACTCTAAAAGTTTGGGATTTAGAAACGCGACAGGTAATTGCGGATTTTACTGGGGAGAGTTCCTTGGAGTGTTGCGCTGTGGCAGCAGATGGAGTACAAATTATTGTTGGTGAAGCTTCTGGACGAGTACACTTTTTAAAATTAGAAAGTTAAGTATAGCGCTACGGGCAAATCAGAAGTCAGAAGTAATTGCTGACAATCATTTGAGCATTTATAAATGTCCTAATCTTTGCTTCGACTGCTATACAAAAATCAACTTTTAACTCCCCCGGCGGGAAGTCCCGCGCTCTCCCGTTTCGGCTGTCGCCGACATGAAAGGCGGAGCCTAGCGGCAGCTATTAGGGGAGCGTCGTATGGGAAAGCCGGGCGTTATGTATGTGGTTCGTCCTGATTTTCTATATATTTCTTCAGGACTGAAACACTGACACCACCACAGCTAGCAATAAAGTAAGACTCACTCCAAAAGACAGCTTTGAAATATACCTGGTTGACTTGTTCTGAAAACTCTGTTCTCAGTCGTCTGCTGCTTACAGATTTCAGATTAGTTACAAATTTTGGTAGCTCTAACTGTGGGTAGTATTGAAATAACAAATGTACATGGTCAGGTTCACCATTGAATTCTATGAGCTTACAGTCCCATTTAGTACATAAGTTGTCTACTATTTCTCCTAATCGTTTGAGCATCTCCTGATTGATTACTTTTTTTCTATATTTCGTTACCAAGACTAAGTGAGCTTTCATGTCCGATACGGCTCTACCACTAGATACAAAATCTTTTTTCATAATTATTTAGGCATAGCTGTTGACAATTAGATATACATTCATTATAATAACAGATGTATAGTGCAGGAAGTTAACTCTCTATGCTATTGAAATACAACTACAAACTAAAACCCTGTAAAAGTCAAGCGGTTATTATTGCTAATTGGTTATCCATGGCTAGGAGGCAATACAATTACCGTTTAGCTGAAAGGTTGAAGTGGTTTGAAGCAACGCGCACGCCATTCAAGAATTAAGAATTTAGAATTAAGAATTTAGAATTACCTCTCATTGAAAATAAGAGGATTGACGAACAGGAAAATTTTTATTTATTATCCCCTTAAAAGGGGAGGCTTTAAACCACAATATTTCGGTAAATGCTTTCCCTATAGATGTTTCAGTAGTACCTGTAGAACGAATTTATCAAAATATTCCAGAGTTTAGAGTACAAACGCGCGACGGTAGAAAAAAAGACAGCAATGGTAACCCGATAACAAAGAAAGGAGACAAGCACCCAAATATAGTCAATGGTTATGTTGCCTCGGAAACTGTTCAACTGGCAGATTTAGCACAGACTAAAAAACTATTTCCTGAATATAAGTCTATGCACTCCCAGGTATTGCAAGATATAGAGACTATAACTCGGCACTCCTAATACAGAAAATTGGATTGCTATCAACACAGGGGGAGGGCATCACCTCTGTTAAAACTGCGGTCAGGGCTTCCTTGACTGAAGAATCCCGCGCTCTCCCGTAGGGGAGCGTCGGGAGTATGTCAAGATATTAATAATTTGAGACTATCTGCTATGGAACAAAAAACACAGCTAACACTCGGCAAGGAAGTCAGAAGTTTTTTTGCAACAGGGATTTTGATCACCCCTCCAAAAATAGTTATCCAATCAATGTGGGATGGCGGGACTCAATTATTTTGATAGAAATAGATTTATAATTTTTACTATTGCTTTAATAGTTTTAATGCTTGGATTGCTAGTAAGAAAAAACCTACAGAACCCAATGTTGTAAGAATTTGGGCTACTAAATTAGGTGTTAATATTTCACTCATAACCATAAATACCTATAAAAAACAAACTTATCATCTATGTTATCTCAAATTTACATCATTAAGTAGTTGAGCATAAATAAATTAACAATGGAAAGTTGGTAAAAGGTGTAGCGCTATGCCCAAGTTATATCATGTCCGGTGGCATAGTTATTGTAAGGTAAGGAAGAAGGAATAAGGAAGAAGGTTTAAAAGGTTTAAATACTGGAAAAAACTTAAATTTTCTGTAGATATTCACCCTAGCTTTTACGCAAACGATACCAGCAGACATGATATTAAAAGTTAAAAGTTAACAGTAATCTCTGATTGAATTTTTCCTGGGGAAATGCTCCGAAAACCTTAAAATGAGTAATGCTATATATGTGAGTTAAGATACAAGATATGGCATTGGAGATATCAAGTTATTATATAGAATCTGATGATACAATATTATGTTTATAATTTTATATAGAACCCCTAAGCGTATCTTCATAAATATACGCGTTAGCTACGAGTTAGGAGACAGGAGACAGGAGTTCATTAATTGATAATTGATAATGGATAATTGATAATTACCTC
>NZ_JBNHER010000150.1:0-62164 GCF_050015975.1 Dapis purpurea BLCC-M126
GTTTTAACCAGAGGTAATTATCAATTATCCATTATCAATTATCAATTAATGAATAACCTACAGTTTTTTTATACTACTTTTAATGTTACGACTTGACGTGCGGAATGTGGGATAAAATACAACCTATTCCCAAACAAATACTTTAGGAACTTCACAAAGGGGTTATAGATTGTTTGCAGATATCTAACCCACATTCTGTATGTCAATTTGTAGGATTAAAAGTAGTACAAAAAACGAAAATATCTAGAACCTGCTAATTAACTCTCAAAAGATTTACATATAAAGGCTTTAGCCTTTTTAAAGGGAAAAACTAGGAATTTTTTCGCTTCCTTAAGCTCAAAATCACTACATTTTGAGGAAAAATCAAGGTGCAATTTTTCCTATTACCTGCTCTGTAATTCCTATTTATCCTGACTTGTGACTTTTGACTTAGAAACTCCCATCTCTACCAGTAAGACTTTTTCAGCAAACCCTATATAAAGTGTTTATACTCTGTAAATCATATTTATTGGCCTTGCTCAAAGTTAAATCATCAGGAAAACATGAATTATAAATACTTAATTGATTTCAACAATTGAGAACTAAAATTTCCTCGTGACTAGTAAGCTTTTTATACGACCCTTTGAAATACTGTTATCCTGATCATGTAATGGTTTTTCAGTAAAATGGGATGATGGAGTGATGGGGTTAAGGGGATAGGAATAATTTTTCGGATTTCCTTTATACTCTAGTTTGTTTAAGTCAAACAAGATATTAATACATCTAAGTACTTCTGGAGTTTTTTTCTACAAAGACTGTGAAAAAAATCCTCCTACTCCACCTCCTTCTACCATTACTATGCACCACCACCGAAATACTAAATGTAAGATCCTATTTTTTCTTAATATGTTGCGCAATAGTTTTACCTATAATTCGAGTTTAAAGCTCTTTCTTTCTAGAACAGCTTTTATGGAATATTTTTTTTCACTAATAGTTGTATCTACTAATTAGCAAAGCGGTAGTAGTGCATTTTCATTATTCTTACTTTATTGAGAATGGAAATTCATACCCAAGTGGTAGGCATTGCTAGTCCCCTTCTACCATTATTAAGTAAAACTAGCAAAACTTTTTGCACTGTCAAGTTGACTACTTGTGAACCCGGTCAAGCAAAAATAATCCTACTACAATTCCGACAAAATGAGCCACAATTATATGAGTATTGCCTAATACTATAAAAATATCTACTGTAAATTCTTCTAGTTCTGTAGGATTAAACATAAACGATCCACTAACCAATGATTTGCCTAATAAAATACCTCCAATTGCTTCTGCTGCTAATAAAGCTAGGGTCATCCCAACCAAGTTAGTAATTAAAGTCCTTTTCACTTGTTGAGTTGTATCTACCCTGCTTGGTCTCAAAGCAGGTGTTGGTGAGCCCAATTGCCTTGCCAAGCGAGTGTAACGAAATGACAAGAAGATGCTGAATCCTAGTACCAAAAGTCCACAAACTGCAAAAAATAATCCTCCTCCTGTACCTGCTTGAGTTTTCTGACCTAGTAAACCTACAGCAAAAAGAAAAATTATACCTGAAACTATCCCTAGCACAAGTTGTACCCAAAAGCAAATCCACCCGCCTAATCGGAGGGCTTTAGCTACCTGTTTAACTGTGGGTGGCAATGAAGAAGGCGAGTCTGATGAATTTGACATATTTCTTGCGCTTGTATATTGTCACTTGTATAAAATTTTTGCACAAATATGGTTGACGTTGAGTCAACTCCTTCTAGAATATATTTAAGAATTGTAAAGAAACAACTCTATCTAAAAAACACTATTAAATTTGAGGCCAATTTATTATGACACAACTACAACCTACTACTACACCTAATTTGGACGAGCCAAAGTTTGGATTCAACCAATACTCAGAACGTCTGAATGGTAGAGCTGCAATGATTGGCTTTGTCTTGACTTTAGCAATTGAATACTTTACTGGAGAAGGCTTATTATCTTGGTTGGGCCTCAATTAGAATTTGAGATATAATTACTTATTTGAGATAAATATTCTAATAGAATAGAGATTAAACCAAGAGTCTATCTCGAATATTTTAGAGAATTGTTGTTGGTCAGCCATAGTATTTTAATAAAGTCTACCAACAACTTTTATAGAACTTAACAAAATGTTAGTCATCATAATCCGCAATATTTATAACAATCAAGAATTAATTATTACAGATAATTTCGTGGCAGTCTGAAAGACCTTACATTTTAACAGAGAGACGAAACATAACATCAGGTTAGTTTAATTAAGTTTGACAATCTTATCAAGAGATAGACGTAAATTGCAATAATTAAAGTAGTTTCAATCCTTCCAATGGTCTTTAAGTAGGTTAGTTTAGTTATCAGTAAAATAGTGATAGAAATTTAAAAAGCTAAAAAAATCATAAAGTATGAGGATGAGGATATAGAGACAATGTTTAATACCTTGATAATTTAAGGATATTTTAGACTAAATTCCTATACTTATGAACCACTGCTAGTGAAGACATAGCCCATATTCTTGAGGAGCATTATCTCAATAATTCCATTATATGGACAAAAAAGTATTAATGTGAAGATAATAACTCATCCCGTTTAGTTAATAAATTAATGCTTTTTAAATTTAAAATATCTTCATGTCAAACCCTAGGATTGATTGATATTTGCAGATTATGCTACTTTTGCTAGAGAAGGCAGGTCTTAAAATAATCTTTAGATAAAATCAAAACTAATTTACGGATTTCAAGTTTAAGATTGCAGTATAGTTTATAAGTTAACATAATAAAAATTAAGGGAGTGAGATGCTTAACTTAGTTCCATTCCCTTGATTAGAGCTAAATATACTTAAAGTCTAAATGACATTAAATAAATTAAACTTATGATGAATGCTTTATGGCCAAGAATTCTGAAAACAGCTTATCGAAAAGATCCTGTAATAAGCTTTGTAGTCACAGTAGGAGCTGTTGATGCTGTAATTGGTGGTATTGGCTCAAGTTTGTCTTTATTTGGTCTAGGGATGGGAACAGTAGGAATAGGAATTATACTGCGCTTCTGCTTGCTCAAGCGTTCTCATTTTGAGCAAGCTACTTCTGTTCCAGAATACTATCTGCCTCCCAATTCATCTCGTCCACAACTACCAATTCTAAATAGAAATAAAAAGCATCTTCCATAACTGAGAAATAATTTATCCTTTATGAAAATAGGTCAAGTTGCTACTTTTAGTGGTTTGTCAATTAAGACTATCCGCTACTATGAGGATATTGGTTTACTGGAACCTTATGTAGAACGTTCTAAATCTGGTTATCGCTTGTTTGAAGAGTCGGTACTTAGCAGGCTGACCTTTATTAAGCGAGCTAAGTCTTTAGGCTTAAGTTTACGCGAAATTAGAGAAATTTTGTCAATCCGAGACCAAGGTGAACTGCCTTGTCGAGACGTTAAGCAGAAATTGAATAATAAAGTGCAAGAAATAACTTCTCAGATAGAAGCATTAGAAAACTTAAAGGTGGAGTTACAAGAAATTCTTCAGCATTGGCAGGAACACCCATCAATTAATCATATAAATCAGACTGTTTGTCCTAATATACAAAATCAGAAATATAACAGAAGATATAAAGACTATTCAGGAGTTACCTGCCCTGGATTGAAGGTTATAGTCTAATGTTGGAAAAATGGCTTGAAAAGTGAAGCACGAAATTGATTTTTTGTGGCTCCTTATGTCAAGTTTAACTTAAGATAAGTATATTATGGGCTTCTCAAAAAGTGCTATTGGAGAACATTAGTCAATATCAGACCAAATTAGTTAGTTCATGCATAAAAAAAAAGAATTAACAGTTCTTGTTTCTTGATCGCCTAATTCTTTTCTCAGCATTTTTTGTTGCTTTATTATCCGTCTTAATTTTGTAGATACCCCTATTCCTTGAATATTTCTCCCTTTTTGATGGGCAGATTCCTATATTTATCATAAATCATAACTATGGGCGGAGAGAGACTCGAACTCTCACGACCGAAGTCGCCACATTTTGAGTGTGGTGCGTCTACCAATTTCGCCACCCGCCCTTACTTTTATTATTGTACACATCTTTTGCAAAACTTTGCAAAAGATCCTGATATTTTTTGCTACTAGCCCATTTATCAATTTCTTTGGCCCTCAATACAGGCAACGGATGAGTAAGTTGGGCTGTTTGGACTTCCCTTAATACTTCACCCAATTCTGTATTAGCAAATTCATTGTAAGCTCTTGCCTGGGCTAAAAAAGCATCAACATTAAGTTGAGGTGATATGCTTGGAGAACCACCAGCCAACTTCATCAAAACTGATACAACTACTTTAGGATCTTGTGTAGCTAGTAGAGCTGCGCGATCGCAACTAAATTCGGCACACCTTAACCATTCTAGTATTTGACTTTGTAAGCTTTGAGTTATTATACCACCCCATGTCGAAATTTGTCCAGCAGCAAGTACAATTAAATTACCTAAGGTGAGATATACTCCATGATCACATTTTAGATGTCCTAATTCGTGACCTAATACTGCTTGGATTTCCTCTAAGTTGAGCAACTCTATCAAAGATGTATGAACAACAATAAAAGGTTGCTTCCCTCGCATAGCAAAAGTATAAGCATTAGGCACAGGATGTTGACGAATGTATAATTGGGGAGGTTCTAGGTCAAGTGCTTGACAAGCATCTAATAGTATTTTGTGTAAATTTGGCAGTTGTCTTTCACTAACTAAAACACTAGATGCTATATTTTCCATGTAGAAAAATTGTTCACCCAATGAACCTAATAACTGTCTAACTAATAAGTCTATACCAGGCAGTTGCCTCAAAGCATTTGTGGCCTCTAAATCCAAGGGATGCCGAAAATAATTTGCCTTTAAACCAATTAGTTGTGTTGTTGTCAAAGCCATATTTGTTTTAATTTAAGCTTATCAATAATATACTAGCATAATCAAATATAAAAATATTTTGCGTCTTATTGTTCAGCTCAAGTATTGTTGTTTCAGTTATTAATAAGTCCGGCTGAAGACAGATATTTGAAATACTGAAGTTAATTTTTTTCATATCTGTAAAAAGTGAGGCTATTGACCTGATTTTTTTTGTTAAGTATAGAGACACCAAAAATTATATTTAAAAAATTACATTTCAAAAATAATCTTGATTTTTGCTTTTATTATAGTCATTTCAAATAAGGATGAAACACTTTTTTGGCTGAAACCCTTTCAAGAAAAGAAACACTCGTCCCAGTCTTATTCAGACTGACTATAATTAACTATCCAGGTTCGGTTTTCTATTCAACGAATCAAAGAGACTATTTTTCAAGAATTTTTACTCTCTTAGGAAAATCTTTTAATGTGATTAACTTCTGGACAATAGGGAGGTTGAAATAGTAAAACAATATTATTAGGCATAGACAAATCATTCCCTGGATGTCCACGATCGTTATCCAGCTGAATAATGTGTATTTTACCAGCATAACTTTGAGAAAAAATTTTTGTAAATTTTTCAAAGCAAGCAGTATCTAAATGACTAAATCCATAGAAAAAATAAGAAACTGTTTGGGGTTAAACTAAACCATAAGCCGTAAATATTCAAATAACCATTGATATAAACTAATCGGTTTAACTCTACAAGCAGTAATAATTTTACTTCTGATAATTTTTAATTCAATTCTTGTTTTCCTACGAAATGTTTCACAAACATATTAAAAGCAATAGCGAAGTGAAAATTGCTTTTAATAATATTTATTAATCAATTTAAGTTGCTATTATATATAGCAATGAACGCTCAGGTATTTACAATTTCCAGCTCAAAGTGCAGTAAGCGAAAAGGTGTCAAAAAATAATGTGTAAATATGCGAGTGCACATTGCTATAATATATGAGATTTTTTTCAAATTTTCTCTAGTTTCTTTCTTTTATTTTATATAAAGAATAAGTTGGCAAGGTAAGTTTTTTCAAGTTACAGACAACAGCTATATGTATACTATTGAGTTATAAAAAATTGTCTATCAACGAATTAAACTCAATATTTAGAGTTAATATAAAAATTATATAGCAATCAGGAATCAGATGTGAGAATTGAGGTTTCCCTTAAAAGGATAGAATATAGCAGTTATCATATTCATTTTTTCCTTCTTCTGTGTTCCCTAAAAGTATCCAATATCTCAAAACTCAAATCATATTGCTATATATAATTGGTTAACTAGATAGGAAGAGCAACAAATAAAAGGAATCTACAATCAAAAATTTAGGGAAAGATTTAATTTTTACTTTTGCAAGAGATCCAATATTTACCTAACCATTTTTGTACTGTTACACGCAGATTATTCTAACATTATTGCAATTTATTTTACTGTTTCTATTGTTTTAGTCTTCAACCAGTAAATAGTTTGAAGTCTTTCCTTTTGTTGGGCAGTACTGGTATTTTTTAAAAGTTCATACCGATTCATTTATCTCAATTTTAACTACTCCTGAGATGTGGCGTCTTATATAATAGATTACTGATAAAAGTGTAGCTTAAGCTTATGAAATTGGTATGAAAATCACATTTTGGGAAAATTATTGCTTCAGTTATACGATCATCTACCTTGGTTGGAAACTTACTATAAATTCCTGATAGTTTGATTCAACCTTGTTTTCGTGAAATTTATGAAATTTACTTATAGCTCGAATAGATGAAGTTTTGATAACTATTTACATTTTCTCAAGACTGATTTTAATTAGGCTATAATTTTTTCCCTTTTTCTTATTGAATTTTTTATTTAATCTGTAAATTCGATAGTAAAAATAAGTAACAATAGTAATCAAGCCTACCATAAATTTATTTTTCTCTTAAACACTTATTTTAATTAACAATCTCAACTTTTTGATAACTACTTATTTTCAATCATCTATATCTATTACATATACGGATTTCTATAAGCATTCTTCGCTTAAGGTATATATTCAAAGGACATAAAAACCTAAGTATTGACCTACCATTTTGGCGCTTCGTTCTAGTATAGGATTATATTGACAACCGTCATAACCTGTGAAAATATATTTGAATCATTTACCTATCACACTGAAAAAGTGGTCTGACTAAGCAATAATATATGGGGTAGGAATAGATTCAGGAGGTACACAAGTATTAATCCCATTATGCCGAGTAAATATTTCCCACTAATTAAACGAAACGCCTAATGGTTTCAGTTTTTACTAGAGTATAATTAGATTTTTTTAGATAGAACTTGGGAAAGTATGATTTTCTTTAACTAGGTCTACCTTCTGTAATTTTGCTCCTAACTTTTGCAATTTAATGTCTAATTGTTCATAGCCTCGATTAAGGTGTTGTAGACCCTGAAATGTTGTTTCCCCTTCTGCTGCTAGCGCTGCTAATATTAGGGCAGCAGAAGCCCTCAGATCAGTACCAACTACTGGAGCAGCAGATAATTTAGGGACTCCTTGGACTATCGCATGATTTCCTTTGACCCTAATGTTAGCACCCATTCTATTTAATTCTGAAACATGACGCATACGATTCTCAAATACCGTTTCCGTCATAGAACTACTGCCGGAACAAACACTTAGCAAAGCCATAAATGGAGCTTGCATATCTGTAGGAAAACCAGGGTATGGTTGAGTGTCAATATCAGTAGATTTCAATGTTTCACCATGTAAAACGCGTAAGCTATCAGATGTTTCCTGTATAATTCTTACTCCTACTGACTTAAGTTTAGAAATAACTGCACTCAAATGTTTAGGCACTACTGGTGAAATAGTGATGTCTGAATTAGTAATTGCGCCAGCTATTAAAAATGTCCCAGCTTCTATTCGGTCAGGTATAATAGTATAGTCTACTGAGTGTAGCTTTGGTACTCCAGATATTACTATAGTTTTTGTACCTGCACCAAAAATATTAGCTCCCATAGCTATACATAGATTAGCAAGGTCTTCTACTTCTGGTTCTTGAGCTGCATTTTCAATGATGGTTTCTCCTTCAGCTAAGGTAGCTGCCATCATTAAAGTTTCAGTCGCTCCGACACTGGGATAGTCAAGGTAAATTTTTGCTCCTTGTAACTTTTTTTTACTACCACTGATATAAGCGTTAACCATACCATGTTCAATATGAACTTCTGCTCCTAGAGCTTGTAAACCTCTAACATGAAGGTCAACAGGTCTAGCACCAATAGCACATCCACCTGGAAGTGGGACACGAGCAACTCCCAGTCTTGCCAGAATAGGACCTATAGCAAAAAAGCTAGCACGCAACTTTCTCACTAATTCATAAGGAGCTTCAGGATTATCTAGATCCCTCGGATCTATATCTAAAGTATTACCATTTTGTTTGATTTTTGCTCCCAGCGCAGATAAAACTTTTCCCATTGTATTAATATCTGCTAGACATGGGATTTGATGTAAACGACAAACCTCTGAAGAAAGTAGTGTTGCTGCCATTGCAGGAAGTGCTGAATTTTTGGCACCACTAATATTAACATTTCCTTGTAAACGAGAAGATCCCCAAATTTTCAGTATTGACTTATCGGTGGCTAGCTTTTGCTTCTCAGTTTCTTCTATTGAATTTAATTGCTGATTGATAGCTCTATCCTCCTTCAATGATCTTAATTTTTTCTCTTGATTGTACTGGAAAGTAAACAAATGTCTAGGGGTTGACAAATTATTTTTCTTAATCTAGATTGCCAATAAAATTTAGATGGCTCCGGAAAAATTCTAGGTGTTGCTATTAGGAACTTTCAAATAAAAAAATATACAACTACCCTGAATTTAGGGAGTAGGTAGGGACATAGCATACAACATCTGTAGGGATTAGGGAAATTAGCCAGCGAAACTTTCTACATCTAATTCAAAAATTGGATAATTTATTTTTGACTATTTCCTTCGATACTTCTATCTATAGCCATAGCCATATAGCTTATTGATTTTAAGTTAGAGTAAAGTGGTGAAAAATACAATTCCCTAGTACAAAAATGGAGATGATGGATGAAAATAGGTATCCCAAAAGAAATTAAGGATCAAGAGTTCCGTGTAGGACTAACCCCTGCAAGTGTCAGGGTGTGTAGTGAAACTGGTCACCAGGTTTTTATAGAAACAGAAGCTGGGTTGGGTGCAGGCTTTAGTGATGATGATTATCTTCAAGCAGGGGGAAATATCTTATCAGATACTAGAGAAGTTTGGAATTGTGAAATGATAGTCAAGGTCAAAGAACCTTTATCATCAGAGTATGAATTTCTCAAACCAGGACAATTATTATTTACTTATTTACATTTAGCTGCGGATAGGAAATTAACTGAAAGGTTGATTGAAAGTGGCGTGATGGCAATAGCCTATGAAACGGTAGAGCTATCTGATCAAAGACTACCTTTGTTAACTCCTATGAGTATAATAGCTGGACGTTTGTCTGTGCAATTTGGATCAAGATTTTTGGAAAGGCAACAAGGTGGTAGAGGTGTTCTATTGGGTGGAGTTCCTGGTGTTACCCCTGGTAAGGTTGTAATTCTAGGAGGAGGGGTAGTTGGTACAGAGGCTGCTAAAATTGCTGTTGGCTTGGGCGCAAGAGTCCAAATATTAGATATTAGTTTGGAAAGGTTGGCTTATTTAGAGACTCTATTTGGTTCAAGGGTAGAGTTACTATATAGTAGTTCTTCTGCTATAGAAGTAGCAGTAGCAGATTGTGATTTACTTGTAGGGGCAGTTTTGGTTCCTGGTCGTCGTTCTCCAGTGTTGGTTCCTAAAAGTTTGGTAGGGGAGATGCGTTCTGGTTCTGTGATTATTGATGTGGCTGTGGATCAAGGTGGTTGTGTGGAAACTTTACATCCTACTTCTCATACAAATCCTACTTATGTGGAATTAGGTGTCGTACATTATGGAGTACCTAATATGCCAGGAGCAGTTCCCTGGACAGCTACTCAGGCTTTGAATAATAGCACTTTGCCTTATGTATTGCAGTTAGCTAACTATGGTAGTAAAGCTTTAGAAATGAATCCAGCGTTGGCTAAGGGATTGAATGTTAAAGACCATGTTTTGATTCATCCTGCTGTCCAAGAGGTATTTCCCGATTTAAGTAATAAAAACTCAGTTTAAAGACTACATTCAGTTTAAAGATTATATACTGATAATTTTTTATCAGAATAAATCTGTAATTGTAATTGACGACATCCACGATAATAATACTAATTACTAAAACTAATAGTACGCTTAGTTCAAGAGTTTAATTATTAAGTAATCAGTAATTGGTAGTGGTAAGTATGTAGCGATCATAAAAATTATTCAATTTTAAAATACTGAGTTTTCATTTGTTTTAAATTTTTATGGTTTAGTTAGATGAACAAGTAAAAGAAATATTTGTGTGAGCGATCGCTCTCTCAAAATAATTATTGAATTTTGCATGGTTAAGATTCTAATAATATAGATTAGAGCAATCTTTTATATAATCATCTTAACATGTGCATATCATTGACTTGTCCAAGACGACATTCCAAAATTATTTGAAGCTTATTCACAGCATCTAGCAAAGAATTTGATTGAACTAAGAAATTTCTTCATTAATTGATAATGGATAATTACCTCTGGTTAAAACGGTAACGGAATTGAATCTAAAGAAATCTTATTTCTTTTTTCCCTTGAAATAGAAGGCTTTAAACCGAATTGATTAATTATCAATGATCTATTGGTAATTTGTGGTTTGATAGACCTAAACTGTTTTTTGAGATGAGTATTTTAAATACATGATTAAAGCGATTTGCTTACTCAGCGGTAAAGCTTTTCATGTCTGCAGCCTTATCCTGACAGACTACAACTTCTTGCAGAGGAGCTGCCTCTTACAGAGGAGCTGTCTCTTGCAGAGGAGCTGCCTCTTGCAGAGGAGCTGCTTTTTGCAGAGGAGCTTCGCTAACGCTAACGTAAACGCAAACATGTTGGCTCTGAGTAGTTAGCTTTTGGGTTAGCATTCCGATAGGAAAGCTTTGTGCCAGCAAAAACGCACTATCAATGGCAACAAGAAGAAATGGCCACTGGTTTTACTTCTTTCATTTAACTTTCCCCAGCCATGAATTAACGTAAAATAGTTGTCAGGTATATGTCGTATTTTTTACTAAAGTGTCGTTAATACATAGTTTAATAGCCATCTACCTAAGTAAAATTTCTTCTCTAACAAACCAGGGCAGAAAAACTCAATCAAGTATTCTATGTTTCTGATCATCAAAGATTTATTTTGTCAAATACTGTGCAGAGAAGTATTAAGCTTGATTAACTAAAAAAAACTATTTATGACTTTTGAAATAGCTATTATGTACTTGAAGTTAACGGTATCAAGGGATTTATAGATGTCTAATTTTAGATAAAGTTAAAATGCTCTGCAAGATTTTACACTAATGTTCACTATTGTACCAAATCTGTCAGATAACGTAAATAGGTAAAAATAAATGATAATATTCTCAATAATCTTGATTTTCTTAAGTTATGTAACAATTAAAAATATTTAAAATTACAAATATAATCTATATTTACATCATTTTTACTTATCAAAAAAATATCATAGGAAAATGAAGTTAATTCAGAGTAATTGACAAATTTGAATAGATAGGTAACAATAAAAAGTTAGCCACTTAGCGGAACTGGCGGAATTGGTAGACGCGCTAGATTCAGGTTCTAGTGTTCGCAAGGACTTCCGGGTTCAAGTCCCGGGTTCCGCATTCTATAATTTAGACTATAGGCTAGTACCGCTACGCGGAAGTCAGAATTCAGAATTCAGAATTCAGAAGTTTTGATTGGTAAGGCTTTGAGTATTTTGTCACTGGTCACTTATTTCTGTCATCCTGCACTAGGTTATAATTTAAGTATTTACCTAAACAGATAGATCTAAAAGGATAAAAATAAATACCTAAACAAAGTTTAATTAAGGTACTTCAAAGCGAAATGATTTATAAAAACTGAATAGCTAGAAAAAAGAAAAATATAACAATAAATGAAGGAAAACTGTATGATACTAAGTAAATTGGCATAAATAAACCAAACTATGTAAAAATCAGTAAATACGGATAATATATCTAGTATGAGTGAGCAAATTTATACCTGGAGGCTCGTTTAAGGGTATCTCTCACAAGTTAGCAAGACCAAAGTCTGATGAACTTGAGGACTGCAGATGTACCACAGAAAGTCAAAGAGCGGGTAGAAGTGATTAAATTAAATCCACATGGGTGGTCTGTAGAAAAAATAGCTGCTCATTTTCATTGGGCTAAACAAACAGTTAAGAGAAGTGTTATACAAATGGTAAAAATTTGGCGTCAAAGGACTTTAGAACTCCCAATGTCGGGGTTTAAAATCGAGGTAGACTAAAGCTGATATGGGATTTTTGGAAGAATGCCTCACCCAGGAGCCATGCACAGACAACAGTCACCAGCTAGAAGAGAAATTAGAGAATCCTTTCAGAGGAGCTGCCTCGGCAGGAGGAGCTACGCTAACGCGCAATTAAATTGAGTCCTTATAGATTGAGTCCGGTACTCAAAAAAAGGGAGGTCATTTGGAAGTGGACTAGAAAAAGTCACAAACAGGAAACTTGCACCCAAATGTCAAACAAATAAAACAAGCTGACCTAAATATGCTGCAATTGCCTGCAGCCAAAGGAGAAATAGACCCCAAGTAGCTAGATGCATCTGGGTTTTGTATGCGGAGTAAGCCAAGTTATACCTACTACTTTAAAAGGGAGCAAAAACACTTAGAACAGACAAAGCGTCGTATTCGTAGACTAAGCATGATTGGCTTTCTGCAATCTTATAGGACTAAGTGAGTATTATTAAAGCTTGTTCACTTCAAATTAAGATTTATTGTACTATGCAAGCACTAAATGAATTTTTAGAAGATAAAAAAGTAATGAAATGCAGTTAACGAAATGAGAAAATTTTTGCCTGTTGCCCTTTATTTGTTCCCTACTATTAAACCTAATACTTTTTCAGCAGACCCTAAATAGGAGATAAAATATTAACAGTGCTGACCAGTATGCAAAATCCTTTAATAAAGAAAATTCGCCAACTTCACCAATCAAAAGGAAGGTGGCAACAACAATTATTTTTAGTTGAAGGAACTCATCTTGTAGAAGAAGCCTGTAGGAGAGATTATCCTCTTATAACAGTCTGTTATACACCTGAATGGCAAAAAAAACATAAATCTTTGTCTGAATTAGTATCTCAAAAAGCACAAAGGATAGAATTGGTCAGTGACAGGGTTATTCAATCCCTTGCGACTACAGTTAATCCTGATGGAGTAGTGGCTATAGCACCACAGAAACAAACAAATTTTTTCAAGATTACAACTTTGGGAATTGCTTTAGATAAAATACAAGACCCTGGTAATTTGGGTACTATAATCAGGACAGCTACAGCAACAAATATAGATGGCTTATTTCTGAGTAGAGATAGTGTAGACTTGTATCATCCCAAGGTAGTTCGGGCATCAGCCGGGGAATGGTTTCATTTACCTATGGCAATATCTGAAAACCTAAAGACTGAAGTATTACAATTACAAAGTCAAGGTCTACAAGTTCTAGCAACAGTTCCAAATTCAACTATCAATTATTGGCAGATAGACTTACGAAAACCTACATTAATAGTTTTGGGAAATGAAGGTTCTGGTATTTCAAAAGATTTAATTGATTTAGCTGATTATTCTGTTAATATTCCTTTGAGTAATGGGGTAGAATCTTTAAATGTTGCCATAAGTATGGCTATAATTTTGTATGAAGTTCAGCGTCAACGTCAATCTTAATTTAAGTAGTCTTGAATTATTTTTTTATTCAAAGGCAGATGATGGTGGCTCTTTTTTATTTGTCTGAATATATTCATCTATGTCAGCGATTGCTTCTTCTAACTCTGATAAATTAAATTGTTCATCAGGCCCATTTTCTTTGTTTTTTTTGTGGATATTTGTAAGTTCTGAATTATGCTCCTCTGTTTGATTTTCTTGGAGAGCGAGATTAAGCTGTTTCTCAAAATTATCCATAAATATTTTCGCTGCCGTACCACGAATATCTCTTTTATCCATATTAATTTTTTCCCTTACTGTATTTAAGTTAAGAGTTAAACTGACTCAATAAGTTTGTTTGGAGAGAGTAGTATAAATTAAATATAGCAATCCTATTTAAGTTGTAATATTTTGGTGTCACTCAGAAGTCATGAGTAGGAATTTACCTATGTTTTCAGTTAAGATTAACTGTTATAATAATTCTCACGACCAATGCACGAATTTCTATATATTTTATATGTTTATCTTCAGCCTGGAAATAAATTAAATTAACTCAGTTAATCAAGATTTACTATTTGCATAGATTTTTAGTTAGCACAAATTATTTTTTTTAAAACCTATATTTGATTTTGTTTTTAAGATTAAGATTAGTAGCTTTCCAGATTACATAACTACCCAAAAAAGTCCTTAGCTAAACCTATTGGACTATATCTTGACGAAAATTTTGTAATGCACTACTACCTCTGTATTGTAAAATATTAAATAGGTAAACAAAAATATTTTTATATTTATAATCAGGTATATTTTCTGTCTCTAGTTAGTTAAGCTTTTCGCTATTCTCTACCTCCACTAAACGTAAAATTAATTTTAGATAGACAATTATGATATTAGCATTATTTTGCTACTGAATATTAAACAGTAATAAACAGTTTTTAAGTATTTTTCTAAATTATTGAGTTTATATTTAACTTTTGTTCCACTATATTATATCATAATTATTGCGATTAGTTAAAGTTTGATGAATAATTCTGTCTGGAGAATTTATTGTAATTTATTAGACCAAGTTAATCTCCAGAGAGATAGGCGAAAGGAGTCAAAAAAATTCCTAATAATCATGTTTAGCTACATCCAACTTCATCCGGAAGAACTCTTACTCTATATATAGTTTTTGCAAACATACAGAGAAGTTTTAAAAAACAGAAATGACTCAAGAATTTGATTACGACTTAATAATTATTGGTGCTGGTGTCGGTGGACATGGAGCAGCATTACACGCTACGAGTTGTGGCCTCAAAACAGCTATTGTAGAAACAGGAGAAATGGGCGGTACTTGTGTTAACCGAGGTTGTATACCTTCTAAGGCACTCCTAGCAGCATCTGGTAAAGTTAGAGAATTACAGAATACTCACCACTTAAAAACTCTTGGTATTCAATTAGAGCGTGTGGCTTATGATAGACAAGTCATTTCTGATCATGCAAGTAAGATTGTTACTAAAATAAGAGGTGACATGACCAACAGCCTCAAACGTTTAGGTGTAGATCTGATTACAGGGTGGGGTCAGGTAGCAGGAAATCAAAAAGTTACAGTTAAGACGGAAAAAGGGGACGAAAACTTTACTGCTAAAGATATTATACTTGCTCCTGGCTCAGTGCCTTTTGTTCCTCCTGGAATAGAACTGGACGGTAAAACAGTCTTTACCAGTGATGATGCTCTTAAACTAGATTGGCTGCCACCTTGGGTCGCAATTATTGGTAGTGGTTATATCGGACTAGAATTTTCTGATATTTACACTGCCCTTGGGTCTGAAATTACAATGATTGAAGCATTAGATCAATTAATGCCTACTTTTGATCCGGATATAGCTAAGATTGCACAAAGAGTTCTAATTCAGTCAAGAGATATTGAAACCAAAGTTGGTAAGTTGGCTATGAAGGTAGTTCCTGGGTCTCCAGTAGTTATTGAACTTGCTGATGCTAAGACCAAAGAAATAGAAGAGGTTCTGGAAGTAGATGCTTGTCTAGTTGCTACAGGTCGCATTCCCTATACAAAAGATTTGGGACTGGATTCTGTAGGGGTAGAAACTGACCGTCGGGGGTTCATACCAGTAAATAGCAAAATGACAGTTTTGTCAAGTGGTGAACCAATACCTAATTTATGGGCGATCGGAGATGCAACAGGAAAAATGATGTTAGCCCATGCAGCATCTGCCCAAGGAATAACAGTGGTGGAAAATATCTGTGGTCGTTATCGGGAAGTGGATTATCAGAGTATCCCCGCGGCAGCTTTTACTCATCCAGAAATTAGTTATGTTGGTATGACAGAACCAGCAGCGAAAAATTTAGGCCAAGAAGAGGGGTTTGAAGTTGCAAGTGTCAGAACTTATTTTAAGGGTAACTCCAAAGCTATTGCTGAAGGCGAAACAGATGGTGTAGCTAAAGTAATTTATCGTAAGGATACAGGAGAATTATTAGGGGTACATATTATTGGTCTTCATGCCTCTGACTTAATTCAAGAGGCAGCAAATGCTATAGCTAAAAAGCAGTCTGTTAATGAGTTATCTTTTAATGTGCATACTCATCCTACGTTGTCAGAAGTTTTGGATGAAGCATTTAAACGAGCTGTTCACTAGCTATTAACCTTAAGGAAATTGGTGGATTTATATCAGTCCGGTTCAATACTGACACTTTCAAGGAATGAAGCTAGAGGATACCCCCTCTCCCCCTTTGAAATGGGGAGGGAGAAGGGAAGAAAAGGCTAGAAGGGAGAAAGTTTTTTATCATGCTTTTATCCGGTTTAATAATATTAAATAAATTAAATCTCCCAAAATAAGTAATTATCAAAAATTAATTACACACACTCTATATGCTGAATAGCCTATACTATAAAAATCACAGGGAATAAAATTAAGTAATTAATTTTGCCTAGACACCTATGAGGCTAAAATAAAAAATTATTCTAGATTATAAATTTAGAGTTTATTTGATATTAGTGAGGTAAACCCCTGGTGGGAAAGATGACCGCACTAGAAAATTAAACTGGTAGCCCTAAAGATGTAATGATATTGGTTGTTAGATCCCTTCAGTTTTCTGAAGGTAGACTAGGAAAATCATTACTTGTTTACCACTACTATATAAATAGAAAATTTACGCTATGAAGTTTCTGTACCATATTCAAACCTTCAACATATTTTATAACCAACACTGGTATAAAGAAAAAGAAATAGATTATCTTGGTGAAAAATGACCATAAAATAAGGTTTCAAGCTACTCCTTTAAATGAGATAAAAGTCGTTAAGGAATAGGAAAGTTTTCCGCTATTGCAAGGCAACTCCGCGACATAAAAAAACCATTTCCTTCCTTTGCCTAGCTTTCCCAGGAAAGGAGACTAACTGATAACTGAAATGACCTTTAATACAATTAAATACGTATTAATTTTTAGGAAATTGGTGAGTTGAATAATCTTAACATTGCCAAATTTTCAAAAAGCTGAATAGTATCAAGTAAACATCATCAAAACGTAGGAATTGATCTGAAATAAATGCAAATTCGTCGTCGTCCGCCAAACCCAGCAGTAGAAATGGGTAACTTACGTTATGAAGTCTCTGTACCAGAGTCAAATGCTCAAAATATTCTAGAGGAAATAGTTTGGTATAAAGAAAAAGAGGTAGATTATTGGCGCGACAAAAAACCTTTAATTGAGTTAAGAAAAAAAATTAACTTAATGCCTCCTCCTCTAGATTTTTTGACTACATTATCAATAGGAAAAACTCAACCTGCTGTAATAGCTGAAGTGAAAAAAGCTTCTCCTAGTAAAGGAGTAATTAGAGAAGATTTTGAACCAGTTACTATTGCTAACTCATATCAGGAAAACGGCGCAACTTGTATCTCTGTTTTAACAGATAAAAAGTTCTTTCAAGGTGGTTTTGATAATTTGGCAAATATTAGGGCAAATGTTAATTTACCACTACTCTGCAAAGATTTCCTAATTTATCCATACCAAATCTACTTTGCTCGTTTACATGGAGCTGATGCTGTACTATTAATAGCAGCAATTTTATCAGACCAAGACTTAAAGTATTTTATCAAAATAGTTAATTCTTTAGGAATGACAGCTTTAGTTGAGGTTCATACTCTGAAAGAATTAGATCGGGTATTAACAATAGAAGGAGTTAAGTTAATTGGTATAAATAATCGAAATTTAACAGATTTTTCAGTAGATTTACAAACAACTTGTCAACTGATGGAAGCTAGGAATAAAGAGTTAGAAAAACTAGGCGTTTTAGTGGTAAGTGAATCTGGAATACATACACCTGAAGATATTAAAATAGTTAGAAATTCAGGGGTGAATGCTGTTTTGATCGGTGAATCTTTAATCAAAAAAACAAATCCAGGTACAGCATTATTAGAACTATTTCCTGAAAAGCAAGGTTAAGATTAATTTCTATTTTTGACTAGGAAAAATAGTTTATATTCTGGGTATTTATAGCGCTACGCCCTAGAAAATAGGGAATAGTAAACTGTCAAAGGGTTTCAGAATTTAGAAATGTCAAATAGCTTAATACGTAGCGCTATACCTCTAACGTTAGATCGATATCTGATTGAGAGAAATGAAGTAATCTAATACCATTTTAATAAATTTTTACTACAAATAAGAAATATAAGATAAGTATTCAGCTATCAACAATTATTTTTATATTTTACAAGCATTCTTTTACTTAAGACTTACCTATACTATTTGTAATATTCTTTACCTTAAATTGGTATATAGCCCACATTCCTCACATCAAGTTCTAGTATTCAAAGTAGTAGAAAAAATTGGGAATTAATCAGCATTTATACTGTATATATCTTATTCATTTTCATTCACCTTTCTGTTGAGTCAAATCGAGTGCCAAATATTCAGCATAAATACTTGGGTGTTGCCAGATAATTAGCTAAAATCATTTCCTACTGACTACTTGCACTTAATACTACATTTTGAAGTGCGTAATGTATGATATAGCGTTTCTCAAGTTACTGAGGCAGGGTTAGTTTTCTTCTTTTCTATTCCTATTAAACCCCAATTACTACTCCCTACTGCCGAAAACAAACTAATTTTTTACCTTACTTTATAGATGGGAATTTCTATAATAAAAATCTCTAACATATATTTTATGATGCAACCAATACCAGTCCCCTCTCGTATTCATTATGAACTACTACTTCAGTTATTAGAAAAAAAGACAATCTTAGCAGTAGATTATCAGACAACAGAGTATCAAAAAGTTCAAGAACTTATTGTGACAGTTAGAAAAGCTTTAGCACTGCAAAAACAATTAGAAGAAAATTGCAAACAAGCAAATTTACTAATAGAATATCACTGGTCTCTTAATGAAGCTGAAAAATATTAACTGATATACCAATATTAGGCGTTAGTGAAGGGTGAGTATGATCCTGAAATTAGGGATAGACAGTAAGAAGAGGTTGTAATAAAATGCCTAGTAAATAAGTAGTTTCAAGAATTGAGAATTGAGAATTGAGAATTACATCTTCTTTTCAAGGAGACGATTGACGGACAGGAAAATTTTGATTTATTATCCCCTTAAAAGGGGAGGCTTTAAACCACAATATTTCGGTAAGGGGTGAATATTGATAACTCATAATAATACTTATGCAACACCCAATATTACATTAGTTTGACTTGATTTAGTAATGCTAAAATTGAAATCGAAGTGTTTTAAAATATGACTCCTGATTTGGTGATTTATACCAATTTTAAAAAAGAATGTTACCAATAGTAAGGGCAATAAAAATATTTTACAGGAGACTTAACCTTTGACAAAAAATATGATTTACCAGTAAAAAAAATGTTATATAAGCTATTAATTCTGACTCCTGACTCCTGACTCCTGACTCCTAAAAATTTCCCTAGCTATTTGTAGCAAACATTTATCAAATTGGTATTATGAGTATACTAACTAGGGTGTTCTGAATTTTTTTTACTTCCTAGAGCGAATAGGTAATATCATTTTTGAGGTTTAACTCTAAGCATTCAACTATTAACAGCCAGGAATAAAAATTAAAGATTAATTGGCTGTTAGTCATATCATTCTCTAAAATTTTCTCAGGAAAAATTGATAATTTGTTCAGTCGATAGAATACCCTAAACTGATGTGCTTTGACTAATGCTTTTACTAATATTTTTAATTATCTCTACAGTCTTTCAATATTGATTCATCTTTCATCTAGCCATAAGCTAAAACTTCAATTTCTGCACTTTATTTTCAATGCTTCAGTAAAATACTTACGAAAAGATAAATAAATCAATAATTTTTCTCAAAAATTTGACCATAACTAGACCTTAAAGACAGTATTTTATTAAGCTTTTAGACTTCATTCAAAGCCTTAAGTATAATCAAAAAATTAGGTAAAAATTACTGAAAAAATTAATAATTTTAAATTAAATAACTATGCAAGAATTAATCAAAAAATAAAATACTAAAATTTGCCAAATTTCCCAAATTTAAAAGTTCAGGAATCTTAAAGAAAAAGTAAGCTTTTTCTGTGACACACTTCTGTATAAATGAACATAGACATCGACGAAGTAAAACACAACAAAGGAACAAAAAAAATGGATGATAAACTGATGTTAATGATTCCTGGGCCAACTCCAGTGCCGGAGACAGCATTACTAGCTATGGCTAAACATCCAATAGGCCATAGAAGTGGTGACTTTTCCAAAATTATGGCAGAGGTAACAGAAAACCTTAAATGGCTGCATCAAACAAAAAATGATGTGCTGATTTTAGCATCTAGTGGGACTGGAGCTATGGAAGCAGGTATAATTAACTTCCTGAGTCCAGGTGATCGCGTATTATGTGGATGTAATGGTAAGTTTGGCGATCGCTGGGCAGAAGTAGCAACAGCTTATGGCCTCCAAGTTGAGAAAATCACAGCAGAGTGGGGCCAAGCTCTAGACACAGAAGAATTTCGTCAAAAGCTAGAAGCAGATAAAGACAAGCAAATTAAAGCGGTTATTTTTACCCATAGCGAAACTTCTACAGGTGTTTTAAATGATGTAGAAACTATTAATAGTTATGTCAAAGCTCATGGTGAGGCTTTAATTATAGTAGATGCTGTCACAAGTCTTGGGGCTGTCAACTTACCAATAGATGAGTTAGGTCTTGATATTGTTGGTTCTGGTTCTCAGAAAGGTTACATGATACCTCCTGGTTTAGCTTTTGTAAGTGTGAGCGCTAAAGCTTGGAAGGCTTATGAAACAGCTAAGTTACCACGTTACTATCTCGACTTAGGTAAGTATCGTAAAGATGCAGCTAAAAATACTACACCCTTTACCCCACCAGTAAATCTATTCTTTGCTTTGCAAGCTACACTTAGAATGATGCAAGCCGAAGGGTTAGAAAATATTTTTGCTCGACATGATCGTTTAAAGAGGGCAACTCGTGCAGCAATTAAAGCTTTAGGGTTACCCTTACTAGGTATAGATGCAGTAGCTAGTTCTGCTGTTACAGCAGTTGCTCCTCCACCAGAAGTAGACGCAGAAAAAGTGCGTGCTCTGATCAAAAAACGTTTTGATATTGCTTTAGCTGGTGGACAAGACCATCTGAAAGGAAAAATTTTCCGTATTGGACATTTAGGCTTTGTCTGTGAAAGAGACATTCTGAATGCGATCGCTGCCTTAGAAACTACTTTGGCAGAGTTGGGATATGAATCTTTTACTCCAGGGGCAGGTATAACTGCTGCTTCTAAAGTTTTAACCGAATCATAATTAAATTGGCAATTTAGTAGTTAGTAGTAAATTGTGAAGATGAAGATATTAATCGTCAGATTGAGTGTTTACTACTAGCTACGTCTTCAAAAACCAAATTTCACTATTTTATTTTTATCGGGTTGAAATTTAGTTTTTAATTAGACTTACATTTACTATTTGGAGTAGTTGTGCTCTTTATATTTAGTTGAAATCATAAGTGTCTTGTAGCCAATCAAATATTTTATCTAATTGTTCTAGAGTAACCAAACCGTATTGCCACAAAATCATCGAAAAAGCATTAGAGTCTGGTTGAGTACATGATAATTCTGAAGTAACACTAGCTCGTTCAGCAACTGCTATGGAAGCTGAAGAGATAGATAATTCATTTTGCAAAAAATTGATAAAGCGAGCATAGTTTGTTGATGTCATATTTCTGTTCACCTCCTTTTTTAAGAGACCATTTCCTGTGTAACTTTTATTTTTAATAAAATATGTACGTTACATCTTTGAGAGAATTTTCCAGTCAATGGAATTAATATTTTTTACCTTGACTAAGCAATTGTTGACTATCATAAAGTCAATATTTTTATGTATAAAGCTAGTATCAGCCAGTTTTTGATCTGTTCTATAGCTAGAAATTTTTTATACCATTTTTCCATTAAGTTGCACTTAATAAAAGATGAGAGTAGTCAGTATAATCAGGTCTGAGCAATAATTAGGGCTGGCTGATTAACTCTCAAAGTTTTTACAAATAAAGGCTTTGGTCTTTTTGGATCTAAAAAAGTACAAACTTTTCGATCGCTAAAGGTCAAAAAGTTAGAAGTTTGAGCAAACAAGGGTGGAAAAATCAAAGGACAAATATATCCAACTACCTCCTCTATAATTCCCATTTCTCTTGACTGCTGTACGTCGCTAATTCGACGGCTTCCCTACCTGACTCCTACCCTCACTCATAAGATTTTTTCAGTTAGGTATATTGTTACAAAAATGGTATTTAGAACCAAATTCAAAAACTTTTTTGATGAACTAAACAAAAGATGGAAGTTACCTATCAAAACAACAAGATAGCCTTAGCTTCCTTCGGTTTGGATCTACATAAGTCTCCGTTGCCATTCCGCAAAATAAGATAGATTTTAGTTAAATTAGAATTACTCAAAATATATACTGCTAGACTGAAGGTACTTATGCACTTAATACAGTTATGTCAAAGTCTACTACAATTAGATTGTCAATTTGTACAAGTATCAAACACCTTAATAGATTAGTGCTATTATATAGAAGCTAAAAAAGCAGTCAGCTTTTCAATTATTTGAAAGGATATGTTTTAACCTTCTCAAAAAGTTTGATTTCGCTGAAACCAGATGTTTTTGAATAGTAGTCAGTAATTACGGTTCATCAATCCAGAAATACTTAACTTTAACTCAGAGCTAGTTAAAACTAACTTACTATTACTATCAGTCACAATTAGAGAAAACTTGCTATTGAATTCTAACTACTTAAGTTAAAAAACATAACTAGTTATAGTATAGGGTTTAAGTAGTGATGTTTAATTAAAACTATTACCACTTATGAGGCGAACCTTGCTCAAGTCATTTGATTATACAATAACTTTACCTGGATGCTTGTATATTATATTTGACTCACAATACAAACATTCTTTGTAGTTATTTTTGTGCATAAAAACATATTACTAAGTTTTTAGGCCAGCACAAAATTCGATCTCTCTCACACCAATTAAATCAACCCAAGGACATAGACTATCAACAAGGCAAGCTTTCCATTGAATCAACAGAAAATTAGGTTAATCAATGTAATTTGGTATTATAGTATAGCAAATTATAATCTTACTGTATATAGCTAGTAAGTAAAATAATAAAAAGTTTTCTTAAATTTTGTCAACATAATTTAGAATTTCGTTCTTCTAGGAGTTGCAGTTATAGATTTAGAATATAAGTAGTTAGGGACGATTAAAGCAATGTATATTTAGTTTTGTAAAAAAACTGAAAGAAGGTATTTATAAGCTGTTCATTGGTTTTCAATTTTGTTATTTATGTTGATTTTTTAATTTTGATCTACTTAGGGGTTGTCATTATAAGTGAAATACAATATTTTTTCTCTTACCTATTTCCTATTCGATAAAATCCAAAACCTTTATCTCTCACTAAATTAATAAATGCTATTTTAGACAAAATTTTAGTTTGCTGGTATTTTTCTTGTCTTTACTACTGATTTGCCTTACCTATTTAACATCAATTCCTCAAAGCATCTAATTTTTAGTAATTATTATTCGATTTCCAACCTTCAAACCTAATTCCGTGACACGTCCTCCCCGTACTTCAATAACTCGATCTACTGGTACACCAGATCCATATACAGGGCAAGGATCGGTTAAACAAGGAGGAACATCAACAGTAATCGCCTTAACTACACCAGACCGAATAAATATCATATCAAGAGATATTTTGCAATTTTTCATCCAGAAGTTAACTTTCCGAGGTGGGTCAAAAGAGAATAGCATTCCCCGATCATCAGCTAATTCAGTTCTATACATCAGACCCATTGCTTGCTCTTTAGGAGTTTTCGCCACCTCCAAATTAATTATTTGACCAGATATTTGAGCTTGAGCTGTAATTGGCAATACCTGGCCTTGCTGAGATACCTGAAAATTTGATGGGTGTTGAGCTTGTTCTTGAATACTAATAGCCTGTGAAATTTGAACAAATGTTATTTGTAGCGAAAAGCCAAGCAAAAACAGAATTATTCCAGACTTAAATAAACCAAACTTACTACCCATAACAGAATCTCAAATTTTCTAATAACTTGTAGTTACCCAATTATTAATTATTAATAATTAAATAATTCGGGTTTAAAGCCTCCCCTTGGATAGGGGAAAAAAAGTGCTAGGATATTTCCTTATCTTCAATTCCCGAACGGTTTTAACCAGAGGTAATTATCAATTATCCATTATCAATTAATGAAATATCATTCTAAGTTTCTCTCAGAACATACCCAATACCACGGACAGTCTGAATTAATCTCTTCTCACCTTCTCCCTCAATTTTCAGGCGCAAATATCTAATATACACCTCAATTACATTAGACTCACCTAAGAAATTATAACCCCAAACATTTTCTAAAATCTGTTCACGACTCAATACTTCGCGAGGATGCTCCATTAAAAACTTTAACAGCTCAAATTCTTTCATAGTCAATTCAATACTACGACCATGACAAAAGACCCGCCGACCACCCAAGTCCAAAATTAAATTCCCAAATCTCAACTGATCTTTGTCTAATGTACTAGGTTGCAAATAAAAGCTAATTAATTGTAAAAAGTCATCACTCCGATAAGGCTTGAGAAAATAATCATCAGCTCCAGACTCTAGACAAGCAACACGATCTTCGACTTGGTCGCGAGCCATCAAAAGTAACATGGGCATTTTATTACCCATTTTCCTCAGATTACTACACAAAGATAGTCCAGATTCCCCCGCCAACATTCTATCAATCACAATTAGAGCAGGTTTAAGCTCCATAGCTCTATGAATACCTAAACTAGAGTTATTAGCAACAATTGGATGATAGCCTGACTCTTTTAAGTCCAAGCTCACATATTGGGCTAGAATTTCATCAGTCTCTATTATTAAGACAGAACGATTTTGGTCAACAGTTAGTGTACTCATACTAAGACTCACTTATAATGTAGACTACTTGAATATAATCCTGATTTTTTTAACATATTTGAGTTAGTCTAGCACTGAGAATTGTTACAAAAAATGAGAGAAAGGTATTGTGTGTTATCCTCAAAAAAGTGCAAAAGTATTCAACTTCCTTCAAAACTTAGCTATTTAAGTGATAGATTTATTCTGAAGACTAGAGCTATGAGTTTTTCCACACCAATGCTAGTACACATAAAAACTCTGAGCATTAAGTACGAAATACAAGAAAAAACAAGTTTTTTGAAGGTTTTTAACTTTACCGAGAAGTATATTAATTTAAGGCAGTTCTACAGAAGCTGGCTTGGCAATATGTGGTAGTCCCCATCCCAGTTTCTCCCGGAGAATGTGAAAAAACTCCGGTGGTTTAAGTCTAATAAAACGTGCTTTATACTGTGATTGTTTGACTCGTACCCTATCTTCAGGCAGAACATAACATCCACCATTACCATCTACAACCATCATCAGACGATTTGGACTTGCTGGAAAAACAGTTACAGCTTCAGTATCAGCAAAAACTAAAGCACGGGATGCAAGAGAATGAGGACAAATAGGTGAGAGCTGTAAGACTGAAACTCCTGGAGTAACAACAGGACCTCCTGCGGATAAAGAATAAGCAGTAGAACCAGTAGGAGTAGAAATAATAATACCGTCAGCAGCAATATCTATAGGAGCGTGCCTACCAATTTTAACTTCAAAATGGCACATACAAGTCATCGGTTCCCGATGCAAAACCATTTCATTTAAACAGAGAGCTTCCCACAATAACTCATCATTTCGGAACAGACGTACTTCTAGCATAGTCCGTTCTTCTATTTCATAATTTCCTGCTAGAATCTGTTCAATAGCTGGGTATAACTGATTGACAAAAGTTTCAGTCAAGAAACCCATGTGACCTGTATTAACGGTTAAGAGTGGGATACAAGAAGGTGCTGCTTGACGAAATGCGGACAGAACTGTACCATCTCCTCCTAAGACAATGGCAAATTTCATATCCTTTGTAAAGCCAGAAGGAACTAGCTGGTCTATCGGAGTATGACATACAGGACGTTCTAGATGAGGAGAACCTAAAATTCCCTCTGCACCATTGGTGACTTGAACATCATAGCCATCAGCTTTTAGCTTGTCTTTTAAGTCATTAGTTATGCGACAAGCTATGGGTTTAGCATCGTTATAAATTATTCCTATTTTTGACACTCGAAAAAATCTAGTTCAGGGTGGTTATAGTTCATAAAAATATAGTCACATAAGACATATCCTTATTTTGCCAGTTTTACCCTGACTGGGTGAACTACAACACCCCGCCAGTTGCTTCAAGTCGGGGAACCCGCCCAACGCACTGGCTCCTCTATCCCATGGCCAAAGACATTTGGGACTGCTTTTTGTATTCCTCTTTTTATGATTATCTCCCTGATTCAATTTCTGCTTGGTCATAATACAGAGGCTTGGACGTAGGTTCTTATGTGTCTAGAGGTAGCGTGTAAGTCCAGGAATTTCACCCTATTGAACTCAGATCGGTGACTCTTGAGGCTATTTGATTTTCTATTATTACTAACAAAGTTAGATTATCTCAATATTTGCCCAAATTTCTGGAGACAAAAGACTATATTTAACTGTGTATGACTATATTTCTGTTAAATGTTTATGATACCGTTTCACAGAAGTCAAAAGTCAGATTTTATAGAATCAGAACTTTGACGCTCCAGTAATTTCAGGAAATTATTTCACATATTATAGTTTGTATACTTTGAAACTATTTGTGACATCCTTACAGTTAGAAGCTTTAGAAGAAGAAAGGTTTGTTTTTAGAGGTTGTTTTTCCTGATTTTGCTTGCTCGTATTCTATTTCCTTCAACTTTTTCATAATCCGACTATAGTATTCTTGTAGATAAGACTCTAGGGTGGTTATTTCTTCAGGATTAATGCCAAATACAGGATAAACATCATCCATAGAAGCTGTTAAAGGCTGACCACTGGCTAATACTTCTGCAAAAGCTAGTCTATCTGCCACATTCCAACCCCATTGAAATGACCTGGTAAACTGACGGAATATACGCAATAAGTTAATGTTAGTGCGCGTTACTTTGGCCTTTTCACCAGAAAGTCGTTCACACATCCTAATAATTTCGTTGGCATCCCAAGCCCGAGGTCCTACAACTGGAAAACTTTTATTTTCTGTTTCGGGAACTGAAAGAGCGCGGATAGCAAATTTAGCAATATCTTGAGTATCCATATATGCAATAGCTGTTCCTTGACCAGGTACCCAAACTGCTTCCTTATCTAAAATTGGCACTGCATATTGACCTATTAAGCCTTGTAAAAAGCCACAGGGTTTTAATATTGTGTATTTTAATCCAGATTCAGCAATAAAAAGTTCTGTACATCGCTTAATTTCTAGAAGAGGAACTTGGGGATATTTTTCTGCATTTAAAAATGAGAAAAATATGAAACGTTCAACACCTTGAGCTACTAGAGCTTGAATTAGTGATACTTTTCCTTCCCAGTCTACCTGTTTAATACTCAGAGAGTCTGTTGGTCTAGAAGTTGAAGCATCTATTACTGCATCAATTCCTTCCAAAGCAGGTATCAGACTTTTAGGCTTACAGAGATTTCCTCCTATTAGTTCGGCTCCCCACTCTTTCAAGAAGGATGCTCTACTATAACTTCTGATTAAACAGCGTACTTCATAACCTTCATCTAGGGCACGACGTACTATTTGCCTACCAAGAGTACCAGTAGCCCCTATAACCAATAGTTTCATAAAAGTTTTGTTATTTATATTAAAGAGTCATTAATCACTTTACCAAGTTTATCTCATTTTTTTACAAAACTTAACATTTTGAGTAATATTTTTATTCTTCACTTTAATTCCTTAAAAGATATCATACTACCATGATTAGCATTCCTCACTTAATAAAAATAAGGGAATACTGCTAAGTGCTTATATAGCAATGAGCATTCAGCAAAGTTTGTATTGTTGTGACACACCTAAAATGTTCCAATAGTAGGGGCGGGTTCCCGTTAACTTAAAATTGCTCAATATTTAATCAGATGAACCCGCCCCAACAATTTAATGCACAAAATTAGCTGTGTCAGTCCAGTCTGGTGCGTATTTACGGCTAAAATTTAGACTGTGAAAGGCATGTAGCAATCCGTCGCAGAGAACCATTTTAGTTGTGTCAGTCTAGTAGTGGTATACCTTAAACTTGGAAGGTAATTATTCGCCTCCTTGTAATTTAAGTAAGAGGAAGCCTCCTGCTAAACCAATCAAGATTACAGAAAAAGACAAAATTGCTGCATTGAAAATCTCACCACTCATGTTCTTAGATACTCCTATACAAAGTGTATATGTATTTTAAGCTATGATGAAGACACCTGTAAGTGAAATAAAAAAGACAATTCCTCGTTTAGCACTAACTATTGGAGACCCTGGAGGTATAGGGCCAGAAATAGTTCTCAAGGCTTTAGTAGATATGAGGCTGACAGAAAATTGTGATTTGACAATAGTTGGCAGTCGTCAAATTTTGCAAGAAACCTATCAAAAATTATCTCTCGAAAAACTTGTCAATTGGGAAAATTTGAAAATTTTAGATGTAGAGTTTGATGGAAAGTTAGAAAATATTTGTCTAGGTAAAGGTAATGCTGTGAGTGGGGAAGCTAGTTTTTGTTATATGGAAAAGGCGATCGCCCAGACTTTAGCTGGAGAGTTCCAGGGTATTGTGACTGCTCCTATTTCCAAGACTTGCTGGCAGATGGCTGGTCATAAATATCCTGGACAAACGGAACTTTTAGCAGAAAAAGCAGGAGTCAAAAAATTTGGAATGTTATTTGTTGCTCGTTCACCCCACAATAATTTTGTACTTCGCTCCCTTTTAGCCACCACACATATACCATTAAGTCAAGTACCACTTGTTTTAACACCAGAGTTAATGAGTTGGAAATTAGAATTACTGGTGGAAAGTTTACAAAAGGATTTTGGCATTTCCAGGCCCAAAATTGCTATTGCTGGCCTAAATCCTCATAGTGGAGAAAATGGGCAATTAGGAACAGAAGAACAAGATTGGTTGATTCCCTGGTTGGATAAAGAAAGTGATCGCCGACCAAATATACAGCTTTATGGGCCAGTGCCACCGGATACGATGTGGGTTAAACCTGGTCAAGCTTGGTTAGGTTTAAAAGCAAATACTTACGATGCTTATTTGGCACTTTACCATGACCAAGGTTTAATTCCGGTAAAACTCATGGCTTTTGATTTAGCTGTTAATACTACGATTGGTCTACCATTTGTTAGGACTTCTCCCGATCATGGTACAGCATTTGATATAGCAGGTCAAGGTATTGCTGATGCTACAAGTATGAAAGCAGCAATACGGTTAGCTAAAGAGTTTATTCTACAGAGAATTTCAGTAGCTAGGTGTAATTAAATGTTGAAAAAAATTGTAGGGGCAGTTCGCAGTTTCAATTAATACATCAATATTCAATCAAATAAACCCGCTGTAATGCTAATGCACAAAATTAGCTCTGTCAGTCCAAAATATCTAATTATGATAATTTTGAAAAAAATGTAAGAGGGTGGTTTAACAGAAAGGCTTGACATAAGGTCAGTTTAGTTGAGTTTATTAAATCCGCTCTACACTCGTTACATTTACTTATTATCAGCTCTTAGGAGTCAGGAGTAGGAAGTTAAGAATTATCAAGGGGAGGTTTAAGCGACCTAAATGAAGAGAGCAAATATTAATAATGGTTTTCCAGGGAATTTGAATGTAATACCAACTCTAAACAGTAGCGCTATAGTTGAAAATTAACTCAACTACCTTAGTGTTAAGAATTTTTTCTCTAGTTTATACCCTCTAATAACTTAGAATATCAAATTCAGTAGCATTAGTGTAATTACATATAAAGATGTGAGAAGAGTGGGGAGGTAAGGGAAAGATTTGGCAATAGCGCTCAGATGGAACATTTTTTTATACCGAATTCAGCTGATTTGATATAACACCTATACATTTTTTAACTGAAAATTTTCCTTGTATAGATTGACAGCTATTTGACGACTCTCTTTGATCTAAGTCCCATCAATTGAAATAATTAATAACTTACCTTTTTTGAACTTTGGGTCAAATGTCCGAGATAATATAGCAGTCACCACTACTATTTAGGACATTCTCAAATATAGGCCGTGCTGCGAATTTGGCTTCTGACTTCTAACTTCTGGCTTCTGCGATACTTATGCCCAGAGTAGTTGACTTAGTGAATCTATAATCTAAAATAGAAAATATACAAATAGCTAGTATAAAGAAGCCGACAAATTTTATTGTTAGGTAAAAATACTTGCTAATAAAATTTTGTTTTATCTCAATCTTCTAGGAAAAAATTAGGGAATATAGGAAAAAATCAATACCTAAAAATATACCTATTAAAGTATGAGCCAGCAAAAAATTAAATGCTTAAAAACTCAAAAATTATCTTAGATAACCTAGAAGAAAATGTCCTTTTCTATGCAGGGAAAAATGGATTATGAAACTTTAGGGAAAACAGGAGGAATTAGCACAACTCCTGGAACACCACAATGGGCACTTGCGATTAAGTTAAAACTACAATCTGTTCTAAAGAAAAGTATAGTTGCTAATGCAGAACAATTAAAGGCATGGCGTGAATTAATGAAACAACCAGCAGCTTATCAACAATTACTTGATGAGCAAGGAAAACCATTTAATAGCTATGAAGAATTATGTCGTGCTCAACCACCTTATGGATTAGGTTGTGAACCGAAAGAAATTGAAGAATTAATTAGCGGACTAGAATCAACTGAAACAACAAAAGTTGACATCCCAGAAGATCCACTTAAAGATTTAGGAAATCCATCAAATTATTTTCATAAATTCGCAAAACTTGTGGAAGCTTGCCCAGATAATCAAGTTTTAAACGCATCTAAAATAGGAGAAATATTAGATTATGCTCATAGCACTGCTCAACTATGGAGAAAACGATGGGAACATTTGGGATGGTTGGAACAATCAAAAAAAAGTGGGAGAGGTTTTTACCAAATTACTGAATCAGGAAGAATTGCGGTAAAAAATTGGTTGGAACAACAACCAGAAGGTAAGTTAAATAAAGAATTATGGGTAGTAGTTCCTAAGAATTCTCAAAAGGCAGCAGAAAAGTTAATTAAGTCATTTGAAGCTGAAGATTTGAGAGAGATTTACAAACTAATTGGAGAATCTTTGATGAATGTAGAATTGAAAATTGAGAATTGAGAATTGAGAAATTTAATGATTCTGAATCATCAATTATAAACTTTAATAGTCTATGTCACATTTATAAATCCATCTTGTTTCATTTATCAGGATGACTATTTTAGGATTTTTAACTATAGAATTTTTGTAAGTGTTAAATATATTGATTAGTAAAGTTAATGATAGGAAGTAATGACAGAAATTTCAACTGAACAAATGCTTTATTTGCTTTATACGTTTGCCTACTCAACAGTTTCTCAAAGACTTTGATGCAGAACCAGGATTATTAGATAAACTGAATTGAGACAGAATTAATCAAGACACTTTAGAATCAAAGTTCTTTAAATTTTTTGTAAATCTTGGTGTAGATTTAGCTAAATTGTTTCTTAACTTGATATTCAGAATAAATAAAGTTTCTCCAGGATTTGCCTTTGCGTATCTTATAGATGAGTTAGATTCATTGATAAAAGATAATAACAACAATGAAATGGAAGAAGCTCACCTGATTTTTGAAAATCTATTACAGCGGATATCCGATGAATATAAATCGAAGATACCTGTACTAATCTACTTGGTAGGAACAAAAGAAACATTCCAGTTATTTATTAAGGAGCAAAACTCTGTATTGGAAACTTTAATCACAAACAAAATCATCAGCCTTGGTCCAGGTTCAGAAAAAGAAGACAAAATGATTAAAGAAAAAATAGACGAAAAGTTTATAGGAGCATATAAGGGATATAAGGATTTTGACTTTGCTTGGCAAGAAATTCAGAACATACCATTGAAAAAAACTGAAAATTTCAGAGCATTTTGTCAAGATTATGCTGGGGAAGTCTTAAAAGTACACGAAAAGTATTTTCCTGAAACGCCAGAACAAAAATTTGAAGGTTATGCTAGTGGAATAGTTGAGGCAAAATGTCGAGAAGAATGGGGAAAATATTTAAAACAGAAAGCATATACATTATCAACAGTTGAAACGACAAAAGAACTTCAAGGCAAAAAAGGAGAAAAACACGCTTTAGATTGTTATGTAGAATTACTTCACAATGGTACACAAGTAGCTAGAGGTTTTGGTGAGGCAAAAAATTATGAATTGTTGAGTTCTCACTTAGAAATATTTAGTGATTGGTTGAAAGATTTTGAATTTAATTCACATCCTTCAGATAATACTCCTCCAGATTTAGCTTTTATGATTGCCCCTTCATGTCCGTCACTCTTAGAAAAAAAGTTAAAATCGAAAAATATTGAATTTATTCAAGCAGATAAATCACCTCCAATACCTAAACCATCTCCAACACCTCCACCATCTGGAATTAACATTAATACAGCAAGTGAATCAAAATTAATAGCTGCATTTAGAGGTTCAGGTGTCTATAAAAAATCTATTCAACAACTAATAATAAATAGAGAAAATAATCCCTACAAAAATTTAACTCATTTGGTCTCTGACCTCAAAACTACCAAAAACAAAATCAGCAAAAAACAAGAAGCAAAACTTCAATAAAAACTTGATAAGGGTGGAATTTACTTCTAAAATTAAATTTACTATTCACAAATCAAAAATATGAAATACCCAAAACAACCTCTAACATATCCCATCACTGACAAAACAGACATAGTAGAAAATTATCATGGTATTCAAGTTCCCGATCCTTATCGATGGTTAGAAGACCCAGACTCAGAAAGAACTCAAGAGTGGGTAAAATCTCAAAATGAAATTACCTTTAATTATCTGGCAGAAATTTCCGAACGAGAAACTATCAAAAAACGACTAACTCAAATCTGGGATTATGAAAAATATAGCGTTCCTTTTAAAGAAGGCGATCTCTACTTCTATTTCAAAAATGATGGTTTACAAAATCAAAGTGTTTTATATACTTTACCGACTCTAGATGCTGAACCAAAAGTTTTGATAGACCCTAATAAATTATCAGAAGATGGAACAGTTGCTCTTTCAGGAATTGCTATTAGTAAAGATGGCAAATTAATCGCTTATGGTATTTCTAAAGCGGGTTCAGACTGGCAAGAATGGCGAATTAAAAATATTGAAACTGGAGAAGATTTACCAGATTTTTTGCAATGGATAAAATTCTATCGACCAACTTGGAAAAATGATAATCAGGGTCTGTTTTATAGTCGTTATGAACAACCAAAAGAAGGGGAGTTAAAAGAGACTAATTATTTACATAAGGTTTACTATCATAGTTTAGGTACTTCTCAAGATGATGATGTACTAATTTATGAAAAACCTGACAAAAAAGAATGGAGTTTTAATTGTTATGTCACAGAAGATAACAAATATTTAATTTTGACAATTTGGCAAAGCACAGACCGCAAAAATTTGGTTTTTTATCAGGATTTAACTATCCCAGATGCGCCAATAGTAGAACTAATTAGTGAGTTTGAAGCTGAATACCGTCTGATAGATAATGATGATAATATCTTTTGGTTTTTCACAGATTTTGATGCTCCGAAAAAACGAGTTATTGCCATTGATATTAATAATCCCCCATCTCCTTCTTTAGTAAAAGGAGAAAATCAAGATAAATGGCAAGAGATTATTCCCGAAACAACAGATACATTGCAAGGAGTAGGCACACTGAATAATCAGTTTGTTGCTTTCTATTTAAAGGATGCTCATACTCAGATAAAAATATTTAATCTTGATGGTTCCGGAGTCAGAAATATAGATTTACCTGGCATTGGTTCGGTAGGTGGTTTTTATGGCAAACGTTACGACACAACCACATTTTATAGTTATGTTAGTTTCACAACTCCGTCAACTATTTATCATTATGATATGGTGACTGGAGAAAGTGAAATTTATCGCCAATCAAATGTAGATTTTAATCCCGATAAATTTGAAACAAAGCAAATTTTTTATAGTAGTAAGGATGGGACAAAAATTCCCATGTTTATTATTCACAAAAAAGGCATAAATCTGGATAGCAATAATCCAACTATTCTGTATGGATATGGAGGATTTAATATTTCTATCACTCCCAACTTTTCTATTAGTAGATTAGTCTGGTTAGAGATGGGAGGTGTTTATGCAATAGCCAATATTCGTGGAGGTGGAGAATATGGTGAAGAGTGGCATCAAGCAGGAATAAAACAACAGAAACAAAATGTATTTGATGACTTTATTAGTGCTGCTCAATGGTTAATAGAAAATAATTGGACTTGTTCTAAAAAATTAGCTATTACTGGTGCAAGTAATGGTGGTTTATTAGTAGGTGCTTGTATAACTCAAAGACCAGAATTATTTGGTGCAGCTTTACCTGCAGTAGGAGTAATGGATATGTTACGTTTCCATAAATTTACCATTGGTTGGGCGTGGGTTGGTGATTATGGTTCCCCAGATAATCCAGAAGAATTTAAAGCTTTATATGCTTATTCTCCTCTACATAATTTAAAGCCAAAAATATCTTATCCTCCAACTTTAGTTATTACTGCTGACCATGACGATAGAGTTGTTCCAGCTCATAGTTTTAAGTTTATTTCTGCTTTACAAGAAGTTCATATAGGAGATAATCCAGTATTAATTAGAATTGAAACTAAAGCCGGACATGGAGCCGGAAAACCTACTACGAAAATAATTGAAGAAATTACAGATGAATTTGCTTTTCTGTTGAGAAACTTTGAGATGGAATTGCCTGAAAATTTTGGTAATTAATTTAAGTAAAGTTAAGTCTAAGTAGAAATGTTTGATTTAATTTTACCTGGGTTATTTTTAGCAAAAATAAAGAGCTGATTCATAAACAAAATATCAAACCAGCTCTCATTATAGCTCATCAACATCTATATCAATAAGGATCTTAGTAGAATATGAATTATTCTAATAATTCATTTTGCTCTATTTTGAAATACAAGCAGGTCTACTACTTTCCTGAATCATTTGCCACCGTGCAACGCCTAATTGTTTTTATTTTGATACTCTAACACACCAAGATACATAAAATTAAAATTTAGGGTTAATTTTTATCTGGTTTAAATATAACTACTATAAATTTAATTACAGTTTCTACAAAAACAATAATACTTTTCAAGGGATCGTTAATGTACCTCACGCCCGGTGAAAACCTCTATATAGACTTTCTCAAGCTTATGAGGTAAACCTCTATCTTTAGTTTCTTTTATATTCCCTATTCCCTATTCCCTGTTGCCTAAAACCTAGAATTTTGTACCTCACCAGGATGAGAATTGCTATATTTAAACCTCTTCTGATCAAGTACCTAAATCTCATTATTGTGATAATATTCCACAAGAAAATCTCTATTTTTCCATAAAGACGATTTTTATCTACAGTGGGAAATACGCCGACTTTCTTTTTTTTAACTTTAAAAATTATCCGATAATTGGTTAGATAAATTTTCCCATCAATGTATATAAATTTATTCTTCCTACCTCTAACATTAATAACTCTAACCCATAATTGGTTTAGGGTGTTTAGAGGCTTACTGATTTTATATTCTTCAGTGTTAATATAGCAATGAGCGCTGGTGTGTTTACATGATACAAATAATTACTAATGTAGTAAATTCAAAGTATTGGTAATATTAGTAGAGCTTTGTATTACACTTGATGATAATAGTAGTATGTAAATATGTGAGCGCTCATTGCTATATATATTGAAGCACCATAGATCAAAATAATTGTTTAATTATTAAGCAGTTCTTAATCAAATAACTTGTTTTCACTAAGTAATGTTTCTTGATTGAAAGTCATAAACTTAATTTATTATCTCTTGGGATATTTGAAAAATATTCATTAGCATAAATATTTATTACGCTAATGAATATTCCTTTTTGCAATGGTGATAATCTACAAGTAGACTGTTCCTTTTTATCAATGAGTTTTTATTGATTTCCCTTCTGAAACACCCTTTTATTTAACTTGATGTGAGTTATTACTTTTGATAACCCTAAAATCTACTTACTATACTCCACAAATACCCCTTTCTTGGTTCCAATTGTTATCAACTGATACTGATACTTCCGAACCAGGTTTGACATTACCTCCTGATAGATCAATAAGAACTACATCTGCTGCTGCCAAGTAACCACCTCGGTAAATTGGTTGACCTTCCTCATTTACAATATCGTAGGTTAATTCCGAGACTACAGGGGGTAAATCTGGAGAACGATCAAACCGGACTTTAGTAAACAATCCATCTACATAGGTTGCTGTATAAGGGTTGCCAACACCATCCAATCCATCACAAGATAAGGAATATGCTGCATGGGCAAAAGGTAGTGGTATAAAAAGTGTAGTAATAGAAAGTAAGGTAAACGTTATTACTAATGTAGCTACTAACTTAGATATTTGTTGTGGGAACTTATGCCACATACTACTGAAAAACTCAGTTATAAAACTTTTCATGTTTTTTCTTCATTCAAGGACTCAATAAATAGTGAATGTTGATAAAAATACTAGAAAATTACTCTTCCTCAGCAAAATAACAAAATAATTTATCTATATTTATAGTCAGTCAATTAAGCCCAAATTTTATTTGGTAAAAAACTGACTTTAAAAAATACTCAAATTCCATTTTTTTCATCTAATTTTCAAAAGCTAAATAACTTATTCTTGAGACTTAAACTTTGCCTGAAAAAGATTTACGCAAAAGTAACCTTCGGGGTTGGCCAAATAGTATAGAGCTGAAAGTCCATTCAACTTCTTGTAATCTGTAACCAGCTTTATAATAAAGTCTCCGAGCACTATGATTATTTTCTAAGACATGAAGGTATAAGTCACAAAATCCCCATTCCAAGACCTTATGTTCACAAAAATTTAACAACTGTTGAGCAATTCCTAATCTTCTATAATCAGCATCAATAGCCAAATTTGATAAATAAGCATACTCAAAATCATCTAACTGCCAAGGATCTAGGGGTAGAAGTCCATTCTGCTGAAGCGATAAAACTACGTTTTGCTGGCGCGACCGTACACTAATTTCCACAGTTCCCACCAAATCCTGGCCTTCAATCGCAGATAAATCCTCAGTAGACTTAGTATCTTTGACAACCATAGCAACAATACATGAATAATGCTCATCTTTAGAGCGGATACGATTTCGTAAATCTTCGTAAATACTTAGTCGTAAAAAAGGATAAACATAGCTCATAATTCCTTCACGAGAATGAAAACTATTAGTCAAGATTTCGGAAATACTCTTGAGATCCTGTGGTTTAGCAATGCGGATTGAAAATTCAAATTGATGAGATTTTCCGACTTGAGGTTTAACAGACTTTGAGAAAAAAAAGAAAGGATTCACAATACACTCACAAGCTATATCTATATAAACGTCTATAATGAAGTACCCAATTCCATTCATTTTGGGAGATTTCAAAAAATATTATTGCTCAATGGTTTGACTTCCTAATTTATTATAAATTAATTGTCTATACTAAGTTATATCATGTCTGCTTAATTAATGATAAAAAACTTTCTTCTCCTCCTGATATATTGTTGTTTCCCTCTTTTTTACCTACTGAATCCTAACTAATCCCTAATTATTTATAAGTGTTCATCCAAACATGATATTTAGACCTTATTTTAGTATTAGATTTTATTCTGATACTCTGACAGAATTTTCTGAAACAAAATGACTTAAATTTACCTTCAATTATATCTGTGAATTTTAGTAATTATTTTACCTAATATTAAAAAAAATAATTAATGCATCGCAGACTTGAAAATTATTCGTTTTTTTTTATTTATTCTTAAATTTACACTTCAATTTGAGAGAGATATATACTCCTTGAAAAAAGTCATGAAAAGTGGTATGTAGATTTTTTAAAATAATGGCTATCACTTTTGACGATATACTTTATAGTTTCAGCATTTTGCTATTAAGAGCTACTAATAAAAATGAAAGATTAATTAGTCTAATTTATATCATTATCTAAGGTTTTTCCTGAAAAAATGTAGATTTTTTTTTGGTAGATAGAGTGTAGTAAAATGATGTGCTTTCACTAATATTTTTAATTCTCACTAATTCTCTCGAAATTAATTTATATTTCATCTAGCCATAAGCTAGTAGATGACAACTGAAAGCTGAATAGTTGCCTTTTATTATTTGATCAATTAGTTAGTGCATTTTGTCTAAATTAACTTTTTACCAATCTGTTGATATATTGGATTATAAAGATTTCAAAAATCCTTATATTCAAATCTTGAATAGCTAAAATATTTTCTTAGCAGGATGCGTTATTCTGTATTTGGGTATAATCTCATTTTTAAAAATCTGAATATTTTTCTGATCTCATATATTCCCTATTAGGGGTTGCATATTAAGGAATACCCTATTAGGGGTTGCACATTAAGGAATAATAATAGATTTTAAACTGTAAATTTTATTGAAGAAACAGTTATCTAAAAATATCTACTTTTGGATTTAATCATTCCTGATTGTGCAACGCCCCTAATTGTGAAACACCAAAAATCAACCTGACAATGCAGATATTCTGCTAAAATTTAAGATTAAAGCCTAAACAAAGATAAATCTTAAATTTTTGTACGGAAACTGGTTAAGATTAACAGATAACCTTGAGAAGTTTTTCGACAGGTTTTAGTATAATCAATCAAGGGGGTAGTTGAGAACAAAAAAAGGCCACTGATAATTGACTATATGTAGTAAGACTAATATATCGATAAAGATTAAAAATTCATAAAAGATAGACAATTTCGGTGAATTTTGTTCTAAATGTAAACAGTTTTTGTTCTAAATTAAAAAAAATATTAGAAAATCTTCAAGAATTGAATCTTGGGAATAAATACTCATGTATAGATATTATGAACTTAATAGACTGAAGTTTTAATAACAACTATTACCATTGAAGTATCCTTTTTCACTGAAGCAAATACCAAAGTGAAGAAATAGCTTATTGGTTGATTAAATTAGGTAGAAAAGGCCCTCTTTAATCGGTATCTGAAGTGGAATGGAGTTATATCCATACTGTGCCCGAATCAGCACAATTCATCATAACTGCCCTGAAAGCACGGAGAGCGGTGCATGAGTTTGAGACAAAGAAAACTTAAACCGAAAATTTTGGTTGTCGATGACGAACCAGATAATTTAGACCTTCTTTACCGCACCTTTTTCCGAGACTACAACGTGCTGCGAGCCGAAAGTGGGCCAGAAGCGCTGGAAATTCTCGAAAAATCTGGGGTAGTCGCTGTAATTATTTCAGACCAGCGAATGCCCAAAATGAGTGGGACAGAATTCTTAAGTCTTACTGCTGACCAATATCCTGATACTATTAGAATTATTTTAACTGGCTATACAGATGTAGAAGACTTAGTAGAAGCCATCAACTCTGGTAAAGTCTTTAAATATCTGACTAAACCTTGGAATGCTGAGGAACTCAAAGCATTAGTCAAACAAGCAGTTGACACCCATAATGTCCTTAAATCACACACTGACGAACTACGTCGTGCTCTTCAGCAAGAATCTCTCCTATACGCAGTTACCAATACTATTCGCTCTGCCCCCAACTATCGGGAGATGCTCCAGAGGATAGTAGAATGTATTGGCCAAATGTTTGAAGTGAGTTTGGCGATCTGTTGTCCTTTTCAAGATAGTCATGGAGGAGACGAATGGTTTGTTGTTTACCAGAATCAAGAACATAATTCTGAACAAGCAGTAAATAACGATTTGCCTAAAATACCAGAAGAAATTTTCCCTCATATTATCTGGGAAACAACTGATGTAGAAATCATTTCAGATATCCAAAATCACGAAAGGCTAAAAGGAGAGACTGTAGAACTTCAACAACGCCGACAAGCTTACCTAGCAGTGGATATCTGTTCTAGTCTAATTGTGCCTCTATTTTCCCGATTAGACTTAATTGCAGTTTTAGCACTGCACCAGTGTGGGGAATATCGGAACTGGGAAGATCATGAAGTTCAACTCTTAATTACAGTTGCCGATCAAGCTGCTCTAGCTCTATCTCAAGCTCGTGCTTATGAACAACTCAGAAGTCTTGCCCAACGAGAAAGTCTAGTCAATACTATCACTACTGTTATTCGCTCTAGTCTAAACCCTAAAGATATTTTTGCTGCCATCACTCAGCAGTTAGGACAAGCATTGCAAGTAGATGGTTGCGTTCTCTCATTGTGGACGGAAGTCGATGAATATGTTCACTGTGTTGGATTATATGATGCTCAAGCTCAATCCTCACTTAGTGCTACTGAAGCAGATCCTCTACCAGATGAATCTGTAGTTGAGGCAGAAATTTCTAATGATGACGATTTATTGAATTTAATGAATTTACCTCAGTCAGTTGTTCCCATTAGTAGTAATCCTATTTTAATAGAATTGCTAAAAACAAAAAAAACGGTTGCAGTTAGTGATATAAATAAACATCAAGAATTTAACGAAGATCAATTACCTTTACGCTTTAATGCTCGTGCTTTGATGGTAGTACCGCTCACTGTTGATGGAAAAATTATTGGTAGTATTTCTCTGCGCCACAACTCTTCTGAACGCCAATGGGAAACTTCAGAAATTGAACTAGCTGAAGCAGTAGCTTCTCAAGCAGCGATCGCTGTTCAACAATCTCGTCTTTATCAAACCACTAGAGAACAAGCAGAAAGATTACTCGAAGCAGATCGCCTCAAAACAGAATTTTTCCAGAATATCTCCCATGAGTTTCGTACTCCTCTAACTCTAATGATTGGATTATTAGACGAAGCAGTGAACTCCAAACAAGATTTAACTCTAGAATCTGGTGTGATAGCACTGCGTAATTCTCGTCGTCTTTTGAGATTAGTTAATCAATTACTAGATTTGCAAAGACTTGATGCAGGAAGAATGCAGCCTTGTTTTCGCCCCTGTAGTCTTGTCGATCTTTGTCATAATATTGTCGAATCTTTTGCCCTCTACTGCCAGAAAAAAGAAATCAATCTAGTTACAAACTTTAGTGATGATTGGCAACCAGTATATTTAGATATAGAAAAATTTGATAAAGTTATTTACAATTTGCTCTCAAATGCTATGAAATTCACCCCTGCTGGAGGTAGAATTAGGATTTCAATTGAGTCTACTGAAGAACATTTTTTATTACAGGTAGAAGACACTGGTATTGGCATTCGTCAAGAACAAATTCCCTTTTTGTTTGAAAGATTTCGGCAAGCAGAAGGTTCAGCAAATCGTTCTTATGAAGGAAGTGGTTTAGGTTTAGCTTTAGTCAAAGAATTAGTAGAACTTCATGGTGGTCAAATAACTGTAGAATCAGTTTATAGTCAAGGTACTACTTTTAAAGTTTTGCTGCCAATAGGAAGTACGCATTTACCTGTGGCGCAAGTATCAGAAATACCTGCGGAATTTGATGCTACTAAGTTAGCTGTTGAGTTGGCGGATATAGAAGCAGAGTTAGAAGAAGCAGAGGAGTTACAAGCTGTAGACCAACAAGAAAATATTGCTACAGTTAATTCTGGTGATATGGGAGTAGCGACTATTTTGGTGGTAGATGATAATCCAGATTTGAGAAGCTATGTGTCAAGAATTCTGAGAAAATCTAACTTTAATGTGGTGTTAGCTAAGGATGGATCTGAAGGATTTGAAGTTGCACAAATTTATCATCCTCATGTAATCATAACTGATTTAATGATGCCAGTAGTATCTGGTTTAGATTTAATCAAAATGATTAGAGAAGAACAACAATTGCGAGGTACGCCGATTATTTTGTTAACCGCTAAAGCAGATGAAGATACTAGAATTGAAGGGGTAGAAAGAGGGGCAGATGCTTATTTGTCAAAACCTTTTAATGATAGAGAATTGTTAGCAGAAGTCAGAAATTTTTTGGTTTTGAAAGAGAATGAGCGACAGGTGCAAAGGTTGAATTCTTACTTGACAGAATCAGTGTTACGGCGGTTCTTACCACCGGAAATGGTGCAACGAGCAGCACAAGGAGAATTGGCTTTGGATTTAACACCAGAACCAAGGTTGGTCACAGTTTTATTTAGTGATATTGTAGGTTTTACTCGGATGTCAAATATTTTGCAGTCGTCTCGTATCGCAGAATTATTAAATGAATATTTGGCAGAAATGACAAGAGCTATTTTTGCTAATGGTGGTACTGTAGATAAGTTTGTGGGGGATGCTGTGATGGCAATTTATGGCTCACCTGAAGAGTTGACTGCACAAGAGCAAGTGCGACGGGCGGTAGCATCAGCTCAGGCAATGTTGAAAGCTTTAGATCAGTTGAATGAGCGCTGGCAAAGTCTGGGGTTGATTGGAGACAATGGGGTGCCTCCAGTGAGGTTTCGTTGTGGAATTCATCAGGGGAATGCTGTAGTGGGTATGTTTGGTGGTCTAGAGCGGTCTGATTATACAGCTATTGGTCCATCAGTAAATATTGCAGCTCGTTTACAGGAAGCCGCAGAGCCAAATACAATTTTGGCATCAGAAACAGTGGCCCAATATTTGGATAGTCCGATGGTGAAGAAATATGGATATTTGAAGCTAAAAGGCATAGATGAGGATATTTTGGGCTTTGTGGTGAGTCGAAGTCCCATAAGTTAACCTTGATAAGGCCAAAATATTTTTTTCTGATGTAGTTGCAATTTTGAGAAACTGTGCTATATTAATTAAATGACTGCGGGTATAGTTTAGTGGTAAAACCTTAGCCTTCCAAGCTAATGATGGGGGTTCGATTCCCCCTACCCGCTTTGAAAATACTTAACTCTTGGTATTTAATACCACATAATTTTCTTTGTTGTGTTTTTGGTTCCTACAGATATAAAAATAATAGAGTTTTGCTTTTTTTTGAATTTAGCTATTTAAAGCTAATTGGCTAATAACTGATATATATCTGAGTAATTACGGCTTGCTGATTAACTCTCAAAGCCTTTATGTGTAAATGCTTTAGCCTTTTTTGCTCTAAAAAATTGCTAGCTTGTTGATTTATTAAGTTCAAAAACTTAACATTTTGAGCAGACAAGGGCAGAAAAATTAAGGGACAACTCTTCAGACTACCTCCTTTAAATTCCTCTAACTCCTGACTCAGTTCTCCTGACTCCTACCCTCACCTATAAGATTGATTCAGCAAAACCTAATTAGTTATCCTATTGCACTCGCAGTCAGGAGTCAACAGAAATATTTGATTTGAACTCTTGAATTTTTAAATTCATATTCAATATAACATCTCTATTAAGAGGAAGTAATTTTGCAATTACTGTATAACCGGATTTTATATTACGTCTGAATTCTTACCTTTTAATGCTGTATTATAAATTTTTTCATTCTGCTTAACCGACTGCCATAAATCAACAATTGGTTGTGGATAATCTACACCTATTTTAACACTAAATCTATTTTGTTCAACAGGTAATAATTTCCAAGGTTCATGTACTTTAGCAGCAGGAACTTTTCCTAATTCTGGCAACCAATGTTTAACATATTTGCCTTCTGGATCATAATCTTTTGCCTGTTTAGGGATATTAAAATAGCGAAAACCTCGCGCATCATTTCCTACTCCAGCAGTGTAATTCCAATTTCCCCAATTACTACAAACATCATAATCTATTAGTAAAGACTCAAACCATTCAGCTCCCATTTGCCAATTAATTCTTAAATTTTTAGTTAGAAAACTAGCAACATTTTGTCTACCACGATTTGACATAAAACCTGTAGCCAAAAGTTCACGCATATTAGCATCTACTAGGGGAAATCCTGTTTTACCTGCTTGCCACTTTTTAAATTTCCCCCAATCTTCTTGCCAAGGAATAGCTACACCTTGTAAACCAGATTTATGAAATATTTTATTCCTATGTTTTTGACAAATAAATCGGAAATAATCTCGCCAGAGTAACTCAAAAACCAACCAATAAGTTGATTGATTTTTAACTCTTTGATATTCATATTCTTTAACTTGTTCATAAATATAACGAGGTGACAAACATCCTAATGCTAACCAAGGAGAAAATTTAGAAGAATAATTTGCTCCTAGCATTCCATTTCTTGTTTCCTTATAAACTTTTAAACAGTCTTGCTGCCAAAAGTAATTTTTTACTCTTTGCTTCCCAGCAGTTTCTCCGCCTCTAAATTCTAAAACTCTCCGTGAATCTGGTGCTGGTATTTCTAGGTTTAAATCAGATAATTTGGGTAATTCTCCCATATCAATTTCTGGTAAAGATGGTAATTTATTAGGAGTTGAGAATGTAGGATTTACACTAGAATTTTTCTCTACGTCTTTGCGAAAATTGGTAAATAATTCTGGTAATTGTTGAATCTCAAAAGGTAAATCATCTGGATGGTAAAGTGTATGACACCAAAATGATTTTAACTTAACTCCAATTTGTTTTAGTGCTTGATTTACTGCTCTTTCTACTTTAATTTCTTCAGCAGTAACTTCTTGATGAAAAAATACTGATTTAGCAGATAACTGTTGAGCTAGTCTAGGAATTACTATTTCTGGTTTATCTTGAAAAATAACTAAATTACTACCTAATTTTTGCAGACTGTTACGCAAATCAACAATACTTTCTAGTAAAAACTTTGCTCTAAATACGCCTGTTTTAGGAAAGCCAAAATTTGTTTTACTAAATTTCCTTGGATCTAAGCAATAAATGGGAATAATTTGAGCATTAGCTTTTAGTGCTTTATATAGTGGTTGATGATCATGGATGCGTAAATCGTTACGATACCATAATATAATTACGTTCTGACTCATATTAATTTTTGAGGGAATAGGGAATAGGAAAGACCAGAATTTTTGAATAATGCTGATATTCTTGCTCCTTGCTATTATAGTAGGATTATATCAAGTGTGAAAAAATAATTTTACCAATACCCTACCTTTAACACCTAGGCTTTAATGCTATACCTCACAAAAGAATGTTAAAAATAATTTAATTAACAAAAATGGTTAAAATAAAATCTATATTTATACCAAATATCACGCATTGTTCCTATATATTTTTGAAAAGAGATTCGAGGGATTAGAGGGCAAGTATATAAGGTGTATCTTCACTCTTTTCAAACAAATGCTTAAAAATATTGCTCTTAGGTATTGATTACTTAATAACTAAATTATTGAATAATTTATTGCATAATTTTTTAGAATTGGTATTACTCGAATAGAATTGTTTCAGGGTAGAAAATGATAATGATAGCTGCTTCTACTGACTATTGAATACTAAATTTATCACGCCTGGTACTAGCCAATTTTTTTGTTTTTATTTAAAAGTTTTTTATGCAACAAGTTTTTTATAAATAAGATAACCCAGTTTTAAATTTAAACTGGGTTATAATAATAGATGTTTTGTAGAACTAATGACCAATAAAATTTACTATTGTCCATGCTTTGAATGATAAGAACCATAAGAATTAGATAATACTGTCTGATTATTGTCTTGATTTTCTAAGTCATCTGCTAATTTTTCTGCTTTATCTTTGGCTGTTTTGAGAACTTGACGAAGTACCCATGGCGAAATTTCGGGATTGTGTTCTATCTCCCTAATTAAAGTATTTAAGTATTTAGCAATGATTTTTGCTTGTTGATGAGAGTTTTGGGACATAAGTTATATTTTTCCTATATTTGATGATTTATTTTTACTTTAATTTTACTCAAAAAATTTTACATATCCTGAGATAAATGTGCAACTTGGGAAATTTGAACACTATAAAAATCTTAAACTCAGGTGTGATGAAGATTATATATTAACTTTTTTTATGCCAACAACCATAGCATTTAGATTTGAGATATTAACAGAGAATTAAATGGTTGAAGAACGGGTGAAGGAGGAACAGAAACCGATGGGAGATAATTAGGGAGTTTTTAGCAGGATAAAAAATTATCATCTAGTTTGACAAATCATTGAGAAAGGCTATATATAGTCATCCATTGATCAAAATCAACAGTTTAACTTTTTGGATATTATTAATAATTTTTTTCTCAATAAATTAAACTAATCTTTATATATTTTAGGTCAGCTTTTAGCTATTTTATAAATAATGAATATATATTCTCGCTCATCAAGGTCAGTTTTTTCCAATACTTTTAATTCCTCCTTAAATCTCTCAATTGCTTTTTCCTACTGATCAAACAATGAATCATAGCTGATAGCTAATAACGAAATTCCTTTGTAAAAGGCTAGTTTTCCGCCATAACCCAACAAAACAAGATTAATTCTTCTGTCAGTCTTAATATTTGTTTCATCGACAGTCTCTTAATCAAAAAAACAAAACATATTTTTATAGTAATAGTTTTTACTTAAAATTCTGCTCAATTTTTCCAAATCCGGGAAAAAACTCTTTTAATTATTGGGGCATAAGCTACAATATAATAACCACAGCAATTATATTTGAAGTGGTTTCATCAAGTATGGGGAATGAGGGGATTACGTCTAGGAGTCTTTCAGCTTCAATACCAATAATTAACAATTAATTAAGAATCATAGATTTGTTGCTAATTCACTAAAGATAGCTATAAAATCGCATATTTTTTCCTTACTTTGTTAACTATTACCAATTAAATTTATACAAATAATTAGTTTAATCTTTTATAGACATATCAGGGAGAGATAAGTAACAAAAATTAAAAATATTTGATATTAATTTATCAAACTTAAGTTAAATTGAACTGAAATTTAAGATACATGAATTTTTTTTTTCATAGTAGCAAAAATAAGTTAATCTGAAAATATAGCTGGAGAATATATAAAAGACATAGATAAAGTCTAGCAAAAAAGCTATGAATGTTAATCATCAATGCTGAATTATAAAGCATTATGAGGAGGATAATTATGTCAGAAAAAGTCGCTTCAAATGTTAGGAACATTGCCATAGTCGGACCATATTTAAGTGGAAAAACAACACTACTAGAAAGTCTATTATCAACCACAGGAGCAATATCGCGTAAAGGCAGTGTCAAAGATGGCAACACCATTGGCGATGCTAGTACAGAAGCTCGCGATCGCTCCATGACAGTAGAAATAAATGCCGCCAGTACCAAGTACGGCGGCATTCATTTTACCTTCCTTGACTGCCCTGGTTCCATAGAATTTGCTCAAGAAACTAATAATGCTCTCATCGGAGCAGGTGCAGCAATAGTTGTGTGCGAACCAGAACCAGCGCGCGTTCTCACCCTCGCCCCACTATTAAAATTTCTTGATGACTGGGAAATTCCCCATATAGTTTTCATCAACAAAATGGATCGGGTATGCACGGACGAAACCCACTGCAAATCTAACTTTACTCAAGTATTAGAAGCACTCAAAACAGTCTCCAACCGCCCTATTGTTCCCCATCAATACCCCATTGCTAAAAATAATCAATTAATTGGATTTATTGACTTAGTAACTGAACAAGCTTATCATTATCATCCAGGAGCGCCATCAGATCCTGTAGCAATTCCTGAATCTCTGAAAGCAGAGGAACAGGCTGCCAGAGAAAAAATGCTGGAAGAGTTAGCTAATTTTGACGATCATTTATTAGAAGAGTTGGTGGAAAATATTGAACCACCTAAAGAAGAAATAGTTGCTGACTTAAAAATGGAATTAGGTGCAGATTTAATTGTACCTGTATTTGTAGGAGTAGCAGAAAAAGATTCTGGTGTGCGTTCTCTCTTAGACGCTCTAGTACGAGAAACTCCAGCACCAGTAGAAACGGCAAAACGTCGAGGTTTAAAATCAAATTCTGAAACACCTATTGCCCAAGTCTTGAAAACCTACTACACTCCTCAAGGCGGCAAACTTTCTTTAGTTCGGGTGTGGGAAGGGGAAATTACTGATGGCATGACTTTAAATGGAGTTCGCATCGGTGGAATGTATCAGTTGATGGGTGAACAAACAAAAACTTTACAGTTCGCTCAAACTGGAGAAATAGTTGCCCTCAGTCGGATGGAAGGTATCGACACAGGCGAGACTTTAACTACAGATGCAAGTCTGAAAACTCAGTTGCCCAAAGCAGCAGTATTACCTCCTGTTTTTGCCATGGCGATCGCTCCTGAAGACCGCAAAGATGAGGTGAAAATGAGCAGTGCTTTAACAAAGTTGCTGGAAGAAGACCCCGCATTAAAATGGGAACAACATGGCGATACTCACGAAGTCATCTTTTGGGGTCAAGGAGAAATTCATCTACAGGTAAGTTTAGACCGTTTGCGCCGGAAATATAATGTTTCGATGAAAACTCACTTACCCCAAGTTCCCTATAAAGAAACTATTCGCAAAAATACTACTTCTCATGGTCGTTACAAACATCAAAGTGGCGGTCATGGGCAATTTGGGGATGTGTATTTAGATATTCAACCGTTGCCAAGAGGGTCAGGTTTTAATTTTAGTCAAACCATTGTCGGTGGAGTAGTGCCGAAGCAATATATTCCTGGTGTGGAAACAGGAGTGCGGGAATATCTCGAACATGGTCCTCTTGGTTTTCCAGTGGTAGATGTGGCGGTCACATTGACGAATGGTTCGTATCATTCAGTGGATAGTTCGGAGCAAGCATTCAAGCAAGCAGCCCGGGTAGCAATGCAGCAGGGAATGAGTGACTGCCAACCAGTATTGTTAGAACCTATTGCTTTAGTGGAAATTTTTGCACCCAGTGAGTTTACCTCAAAAGTTTTGCAGTTAATTAGTATCCGTCGCGGTCAGATATTGGGTTATGAAGGTATGACTGACTGGAAAGGGTGGGATAAGACTTCTGCTTATTTAGCTTTTTCAGAAATGCAAGATTTAATTGTGGAGTTGCGATCGCAAACAATGGGAGTCGGTTGTTTTAATTGGCAGTTCGATCATTTACAAGAAATGCCAGATAAGTTAGCTGAAAAAGTCTTAACAAAGAATGGTAATACGAATGGTAATGGTAATGGTAATGGTAATCGTTAAACTGTTTATATAGGTAACTCAAAACTAAAACAGCTTGATTATTAAAACTAATTAACTAGACTATCACTAGTATTACAGCACTTTTGAGGATGGTGAGGTACACTTGAAGAGTAATCTCTCTTCACCCCGTGAGCTAAAGTGATCAAACTTTGTACCTCACTAACTCCGAAACTGCTGTAAGTGCGGTTAATTAGTTATTTAAAAAGTAAAATTGAATTGATACTTTCAGAATTTTTACTGATATAAATAGCCAAGTTTTTTGACTTTTCAACGATCTATATAGAAACAAATATTATTCTCGATTGAATGATTTTTGACAATAGCTAAAAAAATCCAAATAATCAGAATATTTTAAATATAAAAATTAGGTCTCTCAGAAAAAGCTAATTTTTCAGCCATATCATATCCAGATAATTAGTTATAACAAAAACTTTGTTTGTAGTTTTGCTCTAGCCCGAACATAAATATTTGAGGGGCTAGAGCAAAACTATGATCCTAATTACTAAGTGTTTTAGTGAACATGATATTAATTAATAGAAAATTTTTTCAAGTATATAGATTGTAAAATTTTGTTTCATTTCCAATCATTAGGGTTGCCCTCAATTTATAAAGGGGTTAGCATACATAATGCTTCATAAATAAGAGGACTCGGAATTCCGGTTAGGAATTAAATCCAAAAATTACAATATGTCTAAGACTTATACTGTTGAAATCCACCACCAAGGACAAACTCACACTATAGAAGTGCCAGAGGATAAGAAAATTCTAGAGGTTGCTGAGGAGGCTAAACTAGATTTGCCTAACTCATGCAATGCTGGGGTTTGTACTACTTGTGCAGCTCAGATTATTGGAGAGGGTACTGTAGACCAAAGTGATGGTATGGGAGTTAGTCCAGAACTCCAAGATGAAGGTTATGTATTATTATGTGTTGCTTATCCTCGGTCTAATTTAAAGATAGAAACTGGCAAGGAAGATGAGGTTTATAAGCGTCAATTTGGTTCTCCATAAATAGCTTTGCAGAAGGAAAGCACGACACGAATTTTTCACAGGGATGTTATAGATGGGAAAAGTTGGTAAAACTAATCAATAAATACTTAATATTTATACTTGATTATTCCCCAGTCAGCATCCTTGTTATCCTGAAAATTTGCTTCTTTTTTTGTGATTAAACAGTTAAGTATGCTATATATTTTTTTATAGCTTTAATTTTAAATATAAGCAAGTATTAACTAATTAATTATATAGTTGCTATAACCAAAAAATAAGGTCTCAAGCCTCTCCTGTTAAGGGTATAAAAAAATAAACTTCAGTATTTTAAGCCTCTGGATTTAGTGGCCTATACTGATAATTGATAACTGATAATTGATAACTGATATGACTACTCATTTTATTAATGCTGAAATTGACCTACAAGAATCACCAGCAAAACTCAATCAAGAAATTGAAAAAGAGTTAGAAAAACGCGGAACTCCTTTACGTTGGGCAGTCACAAAAGTAGACACAGAAAAACAAAAAGCTCATGTAGAAGCTGTAGTAGTTGAGGAAAGAAATCTAACAACTAATTCCTAATTATTTGTTAATATTTTTGGATAATTCCTCGCTCTCAAGAGCGGGGTCTAAATTTAGGTATCTCTACAAAAGAATAGAGGTACGTTCCTACAAAGGTTATAGTTTTAATTTTGTGGTTCATCTACTTAAAAACTGCTATAACAATTAAAATAGAAATTACTTTTAACCTTTGACTTTTGACTTCACACCACGTCCTTATACAGCAGTATTAATTATTCCCACTGGTATTGGTGCATCTATTGGTGGTTATGCTGGTGATGGTTTGCCAGTAGCACGGGCGATCGCGCAAACCTGTGATATTCTGATAACCCACCCCAATGTGCTGAATGGGGCACAACTTTATTGGTCATTACCTAATGCTCTCTATGTAGAAGGATATGCTCTTGATAAATTTGCTCAAGGATGGTATGGATTACAACCAGTACATCAAAATCGAGTAGGTTTAATTCTTGACCAGGCCATTGAGCCAGAATTACAACTGCGCCATTTACAAGCTGCCGATGCTACAAGAGCAACTTTAGGTCTCAATCTCACAGATTACATTGTGACTGACTCCCCATTAGAAGTACAACTACGAAAGTCTGAGTCTGGCGCATCCTGGGGCACAATAGCTAATCCTGATAGCTTGCTACGAGCAGCACATACCCTAATTCACAAAGCAAAGGCAGAGGCGATCGCTGTTGTTGCCAGATTTCCTGATGATGAAGGTAGTACAGCATTACAAGAATATCGTCATGGTCAAGGAGTTGATCCCCTGGCAGGAGCAGAGGCAGTTATTAGTCATTTAATTGTCAAAACTTTTCAAATTCCTTGCGCCCATGCTCCTGCTTTGTTGCCTCTACCCCTAGACCCTAACTTATCACCTCGGTCTGCCGCAGAAGAAATTGGTTATACATTTTTGCCTTGTGTTTTGGTTGGTTTGAGTCGTGCGCCACAGTTAGTGAAATTAAAGGAGAGTTTGCCACTTCCTAATAGTATCTGGGCACAACAAGTTGATGCGGTGATTGTACCTGCCACAGCTTGTGGGGGTAGTGCGGTGATGAGTTTCAGTCAAACTAAAGCACAAATTATTGCGGTGAGAGAAAATAAAACCCAGATGCAGGTATCACCCGAAAAGTTAGGTATCAAGGCATTGGAAGTAAATTCATATTTAGAAGCGTTAGGAGTTTTGGTTGCTGATAAGGCAGGTATTAACCCGAAGGTTTTAAAACCAGAAATATTATCAATTCCTAGAGTTCAGTAATATAACACTACGCGCAAGTCAAAAGTCAAAAATAAAAAGTCAAAAGCTTTACATAACTGAATTTGAGTATTTATAAATGTCCTAACCTATCTGTCTGGTGCTAATAGCTTTAAGCTTTTCCGTTCCGGAATGCTTCACAAACAGCTATTAACTTAAGCAAAAACTTCTGACTTCACTATGAGAATTACTATACAATAGTTAGAGTAGAGAACCTAAAGTCTATTTGATAGCTGACAAGTGACAGAAAAAATTCCTGAAAACCCGGAGATAGAACCACTAACTCGCATACAAGTGTTAGTAGCAATGGGAGTAACAGCATTAGTATTACTGGCAATCTCTAAAATATGCCTGCTATTTGGTGTAAATTTATTGCCTGTAAGTTGGAATCTGAAGGCGTTGTTTTGGGGAATAGCGATCGCCCTAGGTATTACTACTGCCAGTGCTATAATTTACCGCATTTGGCCAGCTTATCGTCGTAGTGCAGATACATATTTAATGTTAGTTCTATCTCCGCTATTATGGCCTGATTTAGTCTGGTTGGGTCTACTGCCAGGATTAAGTGAAGAATTACTATTTCGAGGTGTGGTCTTATCTGCCTTGGGATTGGATACAGTAGCATTAGTTGCCTCAAGTGTTTTCTTTGGTGTTTTACATCTGAGTGGTAGGCAACAATGGCCTTATATGATTTGGGCAACAATAGTTGGTCTTGTGTTGGGATATAGTGCTTTGGTAACAGGTAATTTATTGATACCAATTATTGCCCATATTTTGACAAATTTGATTTCCAGTAGTGTGTGGAAGTGGGAACATAATTAACAGAAGATAAGAAAAAGGTTAATAATGTAAGTATGTCCGTGCCACAATACTCCCCAAACAGCTGGCTCGCGGTCAGCTTTTAGCTGTTTCATAAATAATTAATATACACTCTCCCTCGTCAAGGTCAGTTTTTTTCAATAGTTTTAATTCTCTTTAAATCTATCAATACTAATCAGGCAATAAATTAATAAGTACTAGCACGTCAAGCTTAAAGTGGTGGAATAGATTTTTGATGTCAAGCTTTGAAAAATAAGCATTCTACCAATTTCCTAAAGTAACATTTAAGGCTTGACACGGCAGTAAGGCTTACTGATTAAATCTAAAAGAATTGGCAGATAAATGCTTTAGCCTTTGCATATTCTCTAAAAGTACAAAGTTTTTGCGAACCATAGCTGAAAATACTTAGATTTTGAGCAGACAAGGGCGGAAAAATTGAGGGACAAAATATCCGACTACATCCTCTGTAATTCCTATCTCTCATAACTCATAACTCCTGACTCATGGCTCCTGGCTCCTGGCTCCTACCCTCACCCATAAAACTTTTTCAGCAAACCCTAAGTAATAGCTGAAGTTTGTAGTTCCTTTGTAAGAAGCTAACTGAGGGCTAAATTATTACATTAGTTTGTTTTGTTAGGTTGATCTTACGGATAAGCTGGGCTAACCCTTTTGCTCTATCCAAACTACTCAGTAGTGCTATAACTATTAGAGGATAATACAAGATTGGATATCACTGCAGAATTGTTACGTAATAATTAATAATAATTATTAATTAAAGTTTAAATTTTCTCCTTGAAAGGAGAAATAAAGAAAATTTTTCCTTTTATACCAGTTTCAAAAAATACTCCTACATGAAGTTTTTGTTAGTAGTTACAGGCAACCTTAGTTTAGTAAGACCATAAAATTAGATATCTCCAGAAAATAAACTTGCCCTTTATTTAACATAAGCTAGAGTTGTAAAAGTCGCTCACAAAATAATTTTTTGTACCTTTTCAAAAGATATTCCCTGTTGCCTGTTGCCTACTATACGGAAAAAATCTATATTTTATTCAGAGATATATATTAAATATCGATGGTTTCTCCTGTTCCCTACTCCCTATTTCCACACCGTAAATATTTATCTCATGAATGTGGTATTAGTCATACCAATACTTTAAAAATTATAAGCTTGGCGGAGATTCACCCTTACTAAAAAAGATCAGTTAAGGAGTATTTATTTATATCATAAAGTAGTAGTTATAATTACACTTTGCCTGTTTTCTTGAATTAGAAAATACTATACTTTATCCAAATTTAACTATATCTAAATAATTACACTTAATCTGGCTACTTGGTGTACAAGCTATGTTGCAAATAGGAAATAATTTTAGTTATGATTATTTCCTGATTCTTATTTCTTTAGGTAGCATAACTAAATTCTTCATCCGAAATATCCCTAGTATTAAAAATTAATCTAAATAAAGGTTTTACTATTGGCATTTATAGACAAGTTAATGTTAGAAATGTGATAGTCGAGGGAATAGTAATTATTTTTGAACCCCCCTTATTTGCCATTATGAGATTATGCACCACTTAATACGACAAACAGCAAACCAGAGGGAGGAAATCCCAAAAATGAAACAGAGGCCAATTAACACAAACACCTATGATAGTTCAACTCTCCCCCTAGGCCATCAAGATTCAGAAAAACATGGAACTTACAATCAACTTTGCCAATTCATCAAACATATACCTGCTGCTATGGCAATGTTAGACCAAGAAATGTGCTATCTAGCTGCTTCTGGTATGTGGTTACAATATTGGCAACTAGAGTCTAGTGAAATTATTGGGAATCTGCATTACCAGGTATTTCCTAATCTCCCATCATCTTGGCAGGGACAAGCTGAAAAATGTTTGGTAGGAACTATTGGCCAATTTGAGTTAGAACATCCAATGACTGCTACCAATGGATCAATACTATGGGTAAAATGGAAAGTCAAACCTTGGCATACAGATGAAGGTATAATTGGTGGTCTAATTATCTTTACAGAAGAAATAACTCCTGAGAAACAACTAGAACAACAACTAGAATTAACTAAGTTAGCAACTGACAATGCTGCTGATGCTATTTTCTGGATAACTGTTAATGGAGAACTATACTATGTAAATAAACAGAGTTGTAATTTCCTGGGATATTCTGAATCTGAATTACTTCAGCTAACAATTTTTGACATTGACCTAGGATTATCCAGGGAAGTTTTGCCGACCTATTGGCAACAAGTTAAAAATCAAAATTCTCTGAGGTTTGAGTCTGATTTTCGTACTAAAACAGGTCATATTTTTCCTGTAGAAATCAATGTCAATTATTTAGAATTTAATGGTAATGAATATCAATGTGCCATTGTGCGTGATATTTCTCCGCAAAAGAAAATTAATCTAGATTTACGAGAAGCTAAGGAACAATTCCAAGCTGTTTTAAATGCTGTACCAGGATTAGTTTCATGGATAAGTGCAGATTTACGATATTTAGGAGTTAATCAACATTTAGCTAATGCCTACAATTTACCTATTGAAAGTTTTATTAATCAAGAAGTAGGATTTTTACAGACTAGCCCAGAATTTAACGATTTTGTTTATGACTTTTTTGCTAAGGCAGATTTAACTAATGTTAGAGAAGTGAAAGCAAACGTTAGGGGAAAAACTAGAATTTATTTAATAGTTGCTCAAAAATATTATCGGGATAAAGCATCATTACCAGCGGCAGTTTTTGTCGGTTTAGACATTACAGAACGTTTGGCAATGGAAGATTCACTACGCCATGGTCAGGAAAAATTCCGCCAACAAACTGAACAACTAGAGGAAACTTTACAGAAGTTAAACTCGGCTACTACTCAATTAATTCAAAAGCATAAAACTTCTATATTGGGGCAAGTTGTGGCAGGTGTTACTCATGAAGTTAATAATCCTGTTAATTTTATTTCTGGTAATATTGGTTTGGCGATAAATTATGTTCAAGATTTGTTGTACTTGATAGATATGTATCAGCAAAATTATCCTCATCCTCTACCAGAAATTGAGTCGGAAATTGAAGATATAGAACTAGATTTTATTCAAGAAGATTTGCCAAAATTATTGGGTTCGATGATGATAGGGGCAGAACGAATTAGAGATGTAGTTAGATCGCTACGACAGTTTTCTGGATTAGAAGCAGAATCTATAAAAACAATAGATATTCATAAAGGATTAGAAAGTACACTCTTAATTTTGCAAAATCAGTTTCAAGGAAAAGGAAATTGCCCTGATATTAAGGTGGTTAAAAATTATGGGAGTTTACCCTATGTCGAATGTTATCCTGGAGAGCTGAATCAAGTATTTATGCACATTTTTACTAATGCTATTGATGCAGTGGAGGAAAAATACCGAAATTTAAATACAAAAAAAATTAACTCTCAACCATTTGAACCAGAAATTTTAATTACTACAGAAGTTAAAGATAATTATATAGCTATTGCTATTGCTGATAATGGAATAGGCGTGGTTGAAGAAGTATATAGCCGGATATTTGAACCTCTATTTACTACGAAAAAATCAGAAAATAGTATGGGTTTGGGTTTGTCAATTTCCGAAGAATTAATTGTTGATAAACATCAGGGTAAGTTGTCTTGTAAGTCCCTGATTGGAGAAGGAACAGAATTTATGATTGAAATTCCGATTAAGCTTTCTCTCTCTGATCGGCAATGAAAATGAAAATTTATTTGTCAGGATTTTAGTAGAATCATAATTAATCACTATCTAATATGTTTAAATAGTGACATAAAAAATTACTGAGAATAATTTTAAGATAAATTTTTGACTATAGCTAGGACAAAATTAACTGTTAAAAATGCAACTCCTAGGAGAAGGATAAAAAACAATGTCACACTAAAAATAGACTTAATTTGTTTCATTGGATTAACCTGATTTTTCGGATATAATAGGGTGATTTAAAACCATAATTGGAGAAAATTGTAGGTTGTAGGTTTTAGGTTAATAGTTTAATTCTGGAAATGTCAATGATATAATATTAATCATATTCACAAAAAATTATGAAAATAATTGGGTCTCCCAACCCCGCCTTGATTGGCGAAATATTTTTGTCGGGTGGCTCACTCATCCCCGTGACAAAAACAACTTATGACTTCTGACTTCGTTTAAAGATAGTGCCGATACTTCTAGAATGAAACAGAAAATGCTTGTGAGCAAATGTTACTAAATATGGAACGGAATCAAGATTCATTGCTAAGGAGAGCTGTGAAGCAAACTTTTTACAAAAAGCATTGGCTCAATTTGGCAGAGTATGCTTGTATAATTGGTTCGGCATTGGGTGCTTTTGGGGTGGCAGCTTCGGGACAAGCATTTTACGCAGTAGCCCCTATGACATTGGCCTTATCTCTGAATGTGGCTAATAGATACCGATTTGAACAGCAAATGCTATTATCTCAAAAGTCTGAGATAGGAGAAATTCAAAGCTCAGTAGAAAAGCTAGAAAAAAATGCTGTCAAGGTGATAGTAAAACTTCGTCAACAGCTTTCTACAGAAATTGAATCAGTTCGTGAAAAATTCTCTACTGAATCAATACAAGCTGTGGACTCAGAAATACAACAGCAACTAACTGCGCTAGAACACTCAGCTTCTTCTGTACAAAAAAGTTTAGCATCTGTAGATAAAAAAGCTATGACTACAGATGATTGGGAAATAGTAAATGGCCGTCTTTTGGTAATTGAGGAAGCGATCGCCAATCTTCAAAAGGATATGGAAGTATTGGCCAAGGAGCCTCAAAAAGATATATCCCAGCTTCAGGCCAAAATTGACGATCTGGAAATACAAAATACACAGGTGGTAAAACCTCATTTGAAACGCCTAATTACCCTTGTCAGGCAATTACAACATGCAAATTATTCAAACTCATCATCCCATCAGTCTGTAATTTCCAAGCAACCCATCAGAGAAATTACAGGGGAATCAGTAAAGCAATCTGAAGGTAGGTTTTAAACCGTTTCACCGAACTAAAAAGCGAGTGCATAATTCTGAGGAAACCTCAGAATGCAAGACGTACTCAAGACAGTTAAAAGTTAAAAGTAAGATTTAATAGACAGAAAACTTTGACTTTACAATAGTTTCAAGCAATTATTTGACATGATAATTTTGAAACTATTTGTGATATCTTGAAAGTGAAATGATATAAGTATAAAATAATTTTAAATTTGTGTTATAAAAAAGACTATAGTGTTTCTCATGCCGTTGGAGATACACTTATATTTATTTCTATTCTATACCCTGTTCCCTGTTTCCTCAAGGAAATGAATTTTGTACCTTACTAGTATGGGAATTGCTATAACAGTTTTTAATAAAATAAACTTACCAGGAAATAAGGTTAATCGTCTTCCCTGAAAAGGGGATAAAAAAAAGAGAATTCAGTATTTCAAACCTCCCTATTCCAGGAGGTACTGATAACTAATAATTAATAACTGATAACTGAAATGACTGAACCATTTACCCTAATATTTGATGTTGATGGCACCTTAGCAAATACAGAACGAGATGGCCATAGAGTAGCTTTTAATCAAGCTTTTGCTGAAGCGGGGTTAGACTGGGAATGGTCAGTTTCTTTATATGGAGAATTGTTGACAATCGCTGGTGGCAAAGAACGGATTAATTTTTATATTAATCAGTATCAACCAAAGTTTTCATCATCAATTCCACTGCCAGAATTAATTTCTCATCTACACGCAAGTAAAACAAATTATTACCAAAAATTATTAGGAACAGGTGCTATACCATTACGCCCGGGAGTGAAAAGATTATTAACAGAAGCACGAACTAACAAAATGCGGTTAGCGATCGCTACTACTAGCGCTTTACCAAATGTGACGGCATTATTAGAGCATACCTTGGGGAAAGAAAGTATTTATTGGTTTGAAATAATTGCTGCAGGAGATATAGTTCCAGCAAAGAAACCTGCACCAGATATTTATTATTATGTATTAGAAAAAATGAAGATCCAGGCAGATAATTGTATTGTATTTGAAGATTCACATCACGGTTTACAAGCTGCTTTGCAACCAGGATTAAAAACAATTGTGACAGTTAATGATTATACTAGGAATCAAGATTTTACTGGGGCAGCTTTAGTATTAAATCATTTAGGAGAACCAGAAATACCATTTACCAGTCTAAGTGGAGAGACTAAAGGTATAACCTATTGTGGTCTAAAATTAATACAATCTCTCCTCATAATTGATAATTAAAGAAGATAACAATTGCTTTTTCGTGCTTGAATAAGCTTTTAACTTCTCGTATACGTTGTCATTAATCAATCATTATATTAATGAAAAAAATTATTACTTGAGAAAATTATCTGATTTCATTGGTATTATTCATAACTTTAAACGCCAAAAACTTAATCAATTTAATTATTTGTAAGATAAAATCTGATTTCTTTTCTAGTTACGCTACAATGTTTAAATACAAAATGAAATGATGAGGATATCAAGATAAACCGCGTATGAGCGCTAATACAACACTTACAAAAAAAACATTACTAATTGGTAAGGGATTACCTCCTTTTGAATCTATCAAATCAGAAGATGTAGTACCTGCAATGACAGAACTACTAACAGAATTAGAACAAGAACTAACCAACTTAGAAGCAACAGTTAAACCGACCTGGAATGACCTAGTAGAACCTCTACAAAAATTAGTAGATCGTTTAACTTGGAGTTGGGGAATAATAGGACATTTAATGGGAGTTAAAAATAGTCCTGAACTACGAAAAGCTTATAATGAAGTACAACCAAAAGTAGTAGAATTTTCTAATAAACTAAATCAAAGTCAACCTCTTTATCAAGCCTTTAAAAATTTAAACAATAGTGATAGTTGGGAAAACCTAGATTCAGGACAAAAACGCATAGTTGAAGCTGCTATCAGAGATGCAGAACTTTCAGGAGTAGGTTTAGAAGGAGAAAAACGAGAACGCTTCAATAGCATTCAACTGGAACTAGCCGAACTTTCTACCAAATTTTCTAATAATGTTCTTGATGCCACTAAAGCTTTTAGCTTAACATTAACGAAAAAAGAAGAAGTAGACGGTTTACCACCCAGTTTATTAAGTCTAGCAGCTCAAGCTGCCAGAGACGATGGAGCCGAAAACGCTACACCAGAAAACGGACCTTGGCGTATCACCCTCGACTATCCTAGTTTTGTACCCTTCATGCAGCACAGCAAACAACGGGAGTTGCGAGAAAAACTTTATAAAGCCTTTATTAGCCGTGCTGATAGTGGAGACTTAAACAACTATCCTTTAATTGAACGAATTTTAGACTTACGCCAACAAAAAACAGAAATTTTGGGCTTTAATAGTTATGCAGAACTAAGTCTTGCTAGTAAAATGGCTCCAGGTGTGGAAGCAGTAGAAAAACTATTGGAAGAACTACGCAGTGTTAGTTATGATGCTGCTGTCAAAGACTTAGAAGACCTTAAAGCTTATGCTGCCAGCAAAAATGCTCCAGAAGCAAATGACTTTAAACATTGGGATACCAGTTTTTGGTCAGAAAGACTCCGGGAAGAAAAATTTTCCTTTACAGCAGAAGAGTTGCGACCATATTTCCCACTGCCACAAGTTCTAGATGGGTTATTTGCTTTGGTCAAGCGGATATTTGGCATTAATATTACTGCTGCAGATGGGGAAGCACCAGTATGGCATGAAGATGTAGGCTATTTCCAAGTTAATGATGAAAATAACACACCAATTGCTTATTTTTACCTTGATGCTTATAGTCGCCCCGCGGAAAAACGAGGTGGTGCATGGATGGATGAATGTATAACTCGCGCTAAAATTGTAGAGAATGGTCAAACTAATTTGCGTTTACCTGTAGCCTATTTACAATGTAACCAAACACCACCTGTAGATGGTAAACCTAGTTTGATGACTTTTAGTGAGGTAGAAACTCTGTTCCATGAATTTGGGCATGGTTTACAACATATGCTGACAACAGTGAACTATGCAGGTGCAGCAGGTATTAATAATGTAGAGTGGGATGCGGTGGAGTTACCTAGTCAGTTTATGGAAAATTGGTGTTACGATCGCTCCACTTTATTTGGAATGGCAAAACACTACGAAACAGGAGAGACTTTGCCAGAACATTATTATCAGAAACTTTTGGCTGCCAGAAATTATATGAGCGGTAGTGCAATGTTGCGTCAGTTGCACTTTGCCCTAGTTGATATTGAACTCCATCACCGTTATCAACCAGGTGGGGCAGAAACAGTTGTGGATGTGCGTAAGCGTGTTGCTCAAACTACTACTGTTTTACAACCATTGCCAGAAGATTCATTTTTATGTGCGTTTGGGCATATTTTTGCTGGTGGTTATGCGGCTGGTTATTATAGTTATAAGTGGGCGGAAGTATTGAGTGCCGATGCTTTTGCTGCTTTTGAAGAAGCTGGTCTGGAAAATGAACAGGCGATCGCTACTTGTGGTAAGCAATTTAGGGATACAGTTTTAGCATTGGGTGGTAGTTTGCATCCGATGGAAGTGTTTAAAACTTTCCGAGGTCGGGAACCTAATACTGAACCTTTGTTAAGACATAGTGGTTTGGTAGCTGCGGCTTAACCTGTAGGCAGTGTGGGGAGTAGAAGACTGGAAGATATGCAAGCTCCATGAAGACAAACTAACTTTCCTCCCACACCCCCCTCGCTCAAAAAATCAAGGGAATAAGTAGGGACGTAGGGCAAACGCATCTAAATTCTGGAACCTTCTACTGTTAAGCTTTAGATGAGTGATAAGCATAAATACGCAGAACCCTAAGATCCTTACCCTGTTAGAACTTCAAAATAAGATGCGTTTTCCCTGTGGGGGGTGTAGTGGGAGTGCTCTGCGCTCCCACTACACCCTTTCCATTCTTAATAAGCATTTTCTTTGAATTGAAGTACTATTCAGTTTCCTTTCAGCAAATTCCTTTATAGAACCCCTAAGAGATCTATATAATTATGCAAGTTAAGTCTATTCGTGCATCAAGAATGAGGAAAAATTATCTCAAGGAGTGTTGAATTTTTTTTATTATTTCTCCCCACATCTTCCCTCTTTCCTCTTTCCCAATTATTAATTATTAATTATTAATTATTAAATAATTCTGGTTTAAAGCCTCCCCTTGGATAGGGGAAAAAGCGGTTGAGGGATGGCGAGGTTTCCTCGCCATATCCAATCAACCAAGAGAGCGGTCGGAAAGCCGAGCAGTCCGTAGGATG